>CANGRN010000232.1 GCA_947455695.1 Alphaproteobacteria bacterium | reverse complement strand
TTTACAGACGACTGAGCGCGCTAAGCTTTTTTTGAAAACCTTTGCCTTTCATTGATAAATCCGCCGTTGTCCGCACGCGGCCGTGTGGTTAAACTGCGACTATGTCGAAGCGGCTGCAGCGAAAGTTCCTGAGGTTCCTTGGGGCGTTCAGTGCCCTGATGATCGCGGTCAGCATAGCCCCGGCCGATGCGGGCGCTGCGGCCAAGCATGCTGCCCACAAGAGTTCCGCGCACCACAGGAAGGTGGCTGTTTCCAAGCAGGCATCCGGCAAGAAGCATGGCAAGTACCGGGTCGCCAAGGCGACCAAGGCCAAGCCGGTCCAGCAGGCGGTAGTCACCATCAAGCCGCACGAGGATGCTCCCGACTTCGACTTCCAGCCCCGCATCCAAGAGGCCCAGGCCCTGGCCGCCACACAGCCGGTGCTGCCCGGCGACATGGTGGTCAGCGGCAACCAGCTGACCAGCTTCAACTGGGTGCTGGTGGTGGGCGAAAAGACCGGGCCCCTAACTGTGATCCGCATGGACGAACAGGGGCGCAACGACCAGCGCTTCATCGTCACCTGGCCGGTCAACAACTACCTCAACACCAAGTTCACGGTGGCCGATGCCGCCCATCCCGCCGGCGGGCTGATCGTGTTCGCCCAGCGCCGCCCAGTGCGCGGCACCGACGGGTGGGAGGAAGCAGTCTACACCGCCTATTCCGCCGAGCTGGACACCCAGAAGATGCGCGATGCGGGACTGGATTACCTGCGCACGCTGGAACACCTGGCCTACAACCGGATCAACGACCATGACGTGCGGAGCCGCGTCGCCCCCACCAAGACTGTGGCCGAACAGATCCCTCGCGACATGGTGATGCGCCTGATGATCACCGAGCATGTCGATCCGCTGCACATGAAATATGTCGGCATCGAGCAATGCGTGCACGAGGTGCTGATCACCATCGCCGCCAATCGCGACAAGTCCTATGCCTATGCCCGCTCCAGCGCCGGCGCGCTGGGCCTGCCCCAGTTCATGGAATCCAGCTACCAGATGGTGCGCGACAACTACCCCGCCGCGCGGTTGGAGCCGGACTTCAACCGCGGCATGACCAATTTGCACAATGCGGTGCTGGCCTCGGCGCTGCTGCTGGACCTGGAATTGACCGAGATGCCCAAGTCGATGCTGAAGCAGGTCACCGAATCCAGCGCCCATTTCGCCGCCTTCCTGGCCGCCGGGTACAACCGCAACCCGGTCAAGGTGGTGAAGACGTATCTCAAGACCCGCAGCATGACCGGCGGCAGCGCCCCGTTCGAGAACAAGATGTATGTGCGCATCCAGGCCTGGGTGGGCGACTTCCTCAGCCGTCAGTACAGCAGCAAGACCTGATCCCCTGCCCGGCGGCGGAATGCCGCATGAAATTTCTGAATTCCTGCTATGAAGTCGCAGGGATTCGAAGGCTTTCCGAACCATGAGCACCAAGGCGCCGCGCGAACGTTTCACGCGCTACCAGGTGTTTGTCGTCGCCGCCCTGGCCTTCCTGCAATTCACCCTGATCCTTGACTTCATGATCATCTCGCCCCTGGGCGCGATGATGATGCCGGACCTGCACATGAGCCCGCAGCAGTTCGGGCTGGCGGTATCGTCCTATGCCTTTGCCGCCGGGCTGTCGGGCATCGTGGCGGCGGGCTTTGCCGACCGCTTCGACCGCAAGCGGCTGCTGCTGTTCTTCTATGCCGGGTTCATGCTGGGCACCCTGCTGTGCGCGCTGGCCAACACCTATCACCTGCTGCTGCTGGCGCGCATCGTCACCGGGCTGTTCGGCGGGGTGATCGGGTCGATCGTGCTGGCCATCGCCACCGACCTGTTCGACTTCCAGATGCGCGGCCGGGTGATGGGCTACATCCAGACCGCCTTCGCCGCCAGCCAGGTGCTGGGCCTGCCCGCCGGGCTGTTCTTCGCCAACCACTGGAGCTGGCATGCCCCGTTCCTGGCGATCATCGCCGTGGCGGTGCCGGCGGGGCTGATCATCGCCTTCGGCATGAAGCCGGTGAGCGCGCATCTGGGTCTGAAGCAGGAACGCAGCCCCTTCATGCACCTGACCCATACGGTGAGCGACCGCCGGTACTGGCTGGCCTTCCTGCTGACCATGCTACTGCCCACCGGCGGCTACATGCTGATGCCGTTCGGCACCGCCTTCATGGTCAACGATATCGGCCTGGCGCTGACGGTGCTGCCGACCATCTATCTGGTCACGGGGCTGAGCACCGTGTTCGTGGGGCCGCTGGTGGGCAAGGCCGCCGACCGGTTCGGCAAGTTCAACACGTTCCTGTTCGGCAGCATCGTCACCGTCATCATGGTGCTGATCTGGACCAGCCTGGGGCACGAGCCGCTGTGGGTGGTGATCCTGATCAATGTGCTGCTGTTCGCGGGCATCTTCTCGCGCATGATCCCGGCCCAGGCGCTGGTGTCGGCCATTCCCGAGGTGACCAAGCGCGGCGCGTTCAACGCCATCAGCGCGTCGCTGCAGCAGCTGGCGGGCGGGGTGTCGGCGGCGGTGGCCGGCGCGGTGATCGTGGAGGCGGCGGACGGCACCATCCTGCACTTCAACTGGCTGGGCTATATCGTGATGTGCACCACCCTGGCGTCGCTGGCGCTGATGTATTTCGTGCACCGCCAAGTGCCCGAAAAGGCCGCGCGTTAGGCCTTGCACGGTGCGCTGCGCCATGCCTTCATGACGTGATTATTGTCAGCTGATTAGAACCTGATGACCATTCCCGACGACCTCTATACCGAGCCGGAAAGCTCGCCCGACACGCTGGCAAACCTGGGGCCGCTGCGGCGGCTGGCGGGCATCTGGGAATCGGACAAGGGCGTGGACATCAATCCCAAGGCCGATGGCCCCGAGCGCCGCGCGTTCCGCGAGCGCATCGTGATGGAGCCGATCGACGCCCAGGCCAACGGGCCGCAGCTTCTGTACGGCCTGCGCTATCACATCCACATCAACACGCCCGAAGAAGCCACCACCTTCCACGACCAGGTGGGCTATTGGCTGTATGAGCCGGCCACCGGGCTGATCATGCAGTCGCTGGCTATCCCGCGCGGCCAAGTGGCGCTGGCGGGCGGCAAGGCGGACGGCGACACCATCACGGTGGAAGCCCGGCGCGGCGATACCCAATATGGCATCGCGTCGACCGCGTTCCTGGAAGAGGCGTTCCGCACCGACTATTACCGGCTGGACATCACCTTCCATGGCGAAGACAGCTGGAGCTATGTCTCGCGCACCGACCTGGCGATCAAGGGCAGGACGCCGGCGTTCGAGCACCGCGACACCAACACGCTGCGGCGGGTGGCCGGACCTGTGCCCAATCCGCTGGCGACGCTGGCGGACTGAGTCGTACCATTCCGTAACGGAACCACCCATCGCCGCCGCCGTTTAAGGAACAGGGCTGCGGGCAGGAAACTGATGGAGAGTTCCATGCGCCGCCCGTTCACCCAATCATCCCTTATTGCCATGGGTTTCGCGCTGCTTTGCGTTCCGGCCCCGGCCCAATATTACGACCGCAGCTATGACGCGCCGCGCGACGATTCCCGGTATGTCGAGCCGCGCGACGATTCCCGGTATGTCGATGAGCGCCCCGCGCCCGATGTCGAGCAAGTGATCGTGCGTCCCGACTATGACTATGTCGAAAAGCGCCAGTTGCTGGGCAACATCAACGGGGAACGCAATCCCACCGCCTATACCATCGAGCGGCCGGTCGATTATTCCGACCTGAACCTGACGGATGCGGCGGACCGCCGCGAACTGCGGGCCCGCATCCACGATACCGCCGAGGAGCTTTGCTACCAGCTGGACGGGCGGTTCCCGCAGCTGCGCGGGGACCGCAGCGCCGACCGCGAATGCATCCGCAATGCCACCCGCAACGCCCTGCGCGAAGTGGGTTATGGGCCGGGTTAAAACGAACTTTCACAGCGGGCAAAAGGGCCGGAGCGATCCGGCCCTTTTTATTTGCAGAAAGGCC
>CANGRN010000231.1 GCA_947455695.1 Alphaproteobacteria bacterium | reverse complement strand
GTTTTTCATATGTCTCCTGACGGCGCCGGCAATGCGGTTTCCCAAACGTGTTGCGCAGATCAGCGCGGGCCCATCCGTTCCCGGTTTTCCTTGCTCAGCATGTAGGCTTTCTTGCTTTCGAAATCCTTCGCGATTCCGATCACCATGAATTCCAGAGCGTTTTGCTCCGTGGCGGCAAAGCTGCGGCTTTCGTTCAGGGCCGCGGGCACCGCATCTCCGGCACGGATCTGCACCGTTTCGCCATCAATAGTTGCCGTGCCTTCACCGCTGATCACGTAATAGACTTCGGCCATATCCGGCTTGATAACAGGACCGGCACTGGTGCCTGGCGGCAGCGCCAGATGATCAACATAGGACCAGGTCGAATAGAAAGCGCTTGGGTCCAGGCCGCGATGATACATCGCCGTTCCCTTGCCGCCCTCGAACGCCGGCATGGGCCGGTCCAGCGACTTGTCCAGGTTCATATGCATGAACTGGGGAATTGCGTCCTTGGGCGCGCCCACCCGGCCGTCATCGAGATTCCAGGCGTCATAGTAGCGAGGCAACAGCCCGACATTGATATTGATCCACTGCACCGGCCGGGCCGATTGATTGGTGATGCCGTGGCTGTGTCCAAGCCTTGCCACCGCGCCCGCCGGACCCTTGAGGACGGACGTCCGGCTGTCGATGGTGAATTCCGCTTCGCCATCCAGGATGACGAACATCTCCTCGCAATAATTGTGGAAGTGTTCGCCGATGCCGCCGCCCGGTGGCAGCACGCCGCGATGAAGAAAAAGAAGATTGGCGCCCAGGTTGAACTTGGCGGCGTTGCCGCGGCCATCAAACAGCGCCATGTAGTTCATGGGGCCGGAGCCGTTATGCACTGTGGGATGCGCCGGATAGTTTGGCCCCGCGCCATGGGCGATACGCTCGGCCAGGGGAACATGGGTGCGTGATAACGGACTGGAGGCCGCGTAGGGATCGGCGGGGAACGTCATGGGCGGCGCCTGCGCGATACCGGCGGCCGGCCACAATGCGAGCAATCCTGCCAAGCCCAGTGCCTTGTGCATTTTCTTCTCCAACACGATTTATGCCGGCAACCTGGGATCCACCTGCCAGCTCTTGCCTCTCAGATCCGCCAGCGGGCCGGCGACCCTGACCGCACCTGTCGCCTTGCCCAGCATATCGGTCTGGATCTGGCCGACCACGGGCATGCGTGGCAGCGGCTTGCTGCTGGAAATCGTCAGCTTCAAGGTAACGGGATCGAAATCGACCTGCGCCTCGGCGATCACGGAATTCTTGTCCCAGCCTTTCAACCCGCGCCAGGCCGCCAAGTCATAGAATTTAAGGTGGGTCCAGGCCTGGGGATCGTAATCGGGGCCCGGCTGCCCTTCAAACAGGGCCTGAAACTGTTGGGGCATGTCGACATAGACATTCCCGTCCGCCTGGTTGCCGGTATTGAGGAAGTTGATGGCGGATTTGCATTTGGCGAAAATATTGTTGGCGACATTGTTGCCGGACGCGGTGATCTTGATATTGCGATCCTGCCGGATGATGGCGAAGATTCCCGCATTATCGCAGCGGCCGATCAGGTTCTGGGCGATGATCAGCTTGTCGGTGGCATTGTCGAAGATGCCCGAGCCCGCACACCCGCGTTGACCCGGCGTGCCCGGTTCGGCGTTGCGAACATCCCAGATGACATTGTTGTCTATGGAGTTCTGCCCCGGGTTCATCTCCATATGCACGGCGGCGCCGACCGTCAGAACATCGGCGAATACATTCTTGGTGATGCGGCAATTTTCATTGTCGACGTCCCACCAGGCAGCATTCGCATGGCGCATGTGCCGCACGACGTTGCGGCGGAACAGCATGTTCTTGGCGCGGTGGAACTTCGCGCCGGCGGCTTCCCAGCCGCGCTCGGCATCGGCCCAGCCGCACCACTCGATCAGATTGTCTTCCACCAGCGTATTGGTGGTGCCCATGCCGCCGATACCCTCGATGCCGCAATAGCGGATGTTGTTGCGGCGGATGATTTGCGAGGCGCCGGGTTGGCGCGCGCCGCGGCTGTAGCCATCCATTCCAATGACGAGACCCGCGCCATTGGCCCATTCCAGGGTGTTGTCCTCGATCACCCAGTGATCCCCGCCGGCCAGCGAGACCATGCCGTATTGCGGGAAGGGATAGGCATTTCCGGCGTGCTGGAAGGTGAGGCCCTTCACCCGGATAAAGCTTGCCCCGCTTTGCGCCGGCACGAAGGTGTGCTGACGGGTGGTAATCTCGATCTGGTGATCGGCGGGCGTGCCTGAGGCCAGGCGAACATAGATCGCCGTGCCGGAGGTTTCGGCCCAGAACCGGCCCTCGGGCGATCCGCCCACCTCCTGCATGATCGGTCCGCCGCGCCGGCGCGGGGGCATTCCAAGCTGTGGCGCAGGTGGCTTGGTAAAATCCGGAACGTCCGGCAGCTGTGGCATCGCCAGCTCGCGAAGCTGCTCCATCGGCTCCAGCGGCTTGCCGTCGGCGAACACCAGTCCGCGCCGGCGAAGATAGGGGCCGATATCCGCGACCTTGGTATCCAGCCACCCCCAACTGCCCATGATGCTGGGCAGCGCAAAGGGGTTATAGGCATCTGGAAACATCGCGCTGGTAAGATCATGGCGCCACACAGTGACTTCTGTCCCTGGTGCGGCGGGCGTTCCAGGCGGACGGAAACCGGCGGCAACCGTTTCCTTCTGCCAGCCGTCCTTCAGGACTTCGGAACCCTTGATGAAGACTTTCGCGCCCGGCGCGGCTTCATAGCTGATCATCCGGGTGGGGCTTGTGCCACCGCGGGCGGGACGGACGCATTCGCGGTAGGTGCCCGCGGCGATGACAACGCGTTCACCCGGTTGGAGCAGCTGGGCAGCCTTGTTGATGGTGCGGAAAGGACGCGCCTTGTCGCCAGGACCATTGTCGTCAGCACTGGGCGACATGTTGTCGACGTAATAGGTCTTCGAGAACACCAGCGGCTGTTCCCAGCGGGCAAACTCGGTTCCGTCAGCCAGACGGGAATCGCCTGAGGCTTGGGCGGCCGCTGCGTCCCCCAGGATGCTGCCATCCAGGCTCATGATCGTTCCGACCGCTGCTGCACTCTCCATAAAACGCCGGCGGCTGACCGGCCGGGCAACGGCATTTGCCGAAGGATGCGCGGACGCAGCAAATTTCTCATGCTCGGATTTCATATGTCTTCCCACTCATTGAGCCATGACGGCGGACGAAGCGCTTGATGAAGCCTGCCCCGCTGCCGGGGCAACGACTTCCACTGCAACTGCGAGATTGCGGCGCCTCATTTCCCACCTGTGTTCCTTCGCTCGTCTTTGCGAGCCAGAAAGGTAGCGTTACCATTTCCCAGCCGTCCGTCAACGTGCCCGCAAATCAGAGCGGGTGCGTCCGGTGGAAGCAAAAGCAATACGCCAGAGGCCTGTTGGGAAAAATCAACCTTTAACCGCGCATCGGCGCATTGCGGAATGCATCGGCGATCGCCTGGCGCAGAGGCTTAGGCTGGTAGTTCGGATCATAAGGACAGCCCCGCTTCAACATGCCATCGGCGCGCAGCGTGCGGGACTGCAGCCATGAATGATGGTCCAGCATTCCCCAGCACATGACATGGTCCAGCCCGCGGTAGCGCAGCATCATGTCAAGATAACGCCGGGCGAGGTCGGCAATAATCCGATCGCGCGCCACGATGTCGGCGGGGGTACCCACCTCGCTGACGTCGAACTCGGTGATCTGCAGGCGCGGATAGAGCGCAGTGGCGGAATCCATGAAGCTCTTCCAGTCCGCTTCCTCGCGCGCATCGAACGTCATGGTGCCCTTGACGCCGCCAATTTCGCCGGCGCCGATATGGCTCTGTACCCCCAGGGCATCCACCGGCACCTTGCGGCTTTTCATGCGATTCAGAAGCGTCAGGACGCCCTCGCGGTGGCGGGCACTGTTGTCACCCCAGGTCATGAAATCGTTGTAGACCAGGGAAGCTTGCGGACATGCC
>CANGRN010000230.1 GCA_947455695.1 Alphaproteobacteria bacterium | reverse complement strand
GCCAGGTATGACTATCTGCTGATGCCGACGGCGCAGACTTTCCCGTTCGACATCGCGCAAACCTGGCCGCACCAGATCGCCGGCCAGACCATGCAGACCTATCACGAGTGGATGAAGGCAATCTGCCTGGTCACCATGTCGGGCTGTCCGGCCCTGGCGGTGCCTGCGGGCTTTGGGCCACAAGGCTTGCCGATGGGGCTTCAAGTCATCGCGCCCATCCATCACGAGATGGACTGCCTGAAGCTGGCGCATGCCTATGAGATGGCATCGCAACTGACCGCGCGCCACCTGCCGCCCCTGCTCAAGTCCTGATGACGCGGCGCAGCAATCTTTTCGCGGGATAAGGCGCGCATTCCACTGGCCTTGATCCGGAATCGCGGGGCACACTGGCGCCGGGTGCGGGGATAAAAATGGCAAAAACTCTTCCCAGGAAAGACGTGGTCATCATGGGCTTGGGCTGGACCGGGTCCATCCTCGCCCAGGAACTGACGCAGGCCGGGCTGAATGTCGTCGCCATCGAGCGCGGCCCCTGGCGCGACACCGCCACCGATTTCAACATCGGCTACATGCCCGATGAGCTGCGCTATGCGGTGCGGCGCGAACTGTTCCTGCAGCCCAAACAGGAAGCCATGACCATGCGCAACAGCGTCGACCAGACCGCGCTGCCGATGCGCGATTATGGCTCCTTCCTGCCGGGCCATGGCGTGGGGGGCGCCGGCGTGCACTGGAACGGTTTTACCTGGCGCTATTATCCATCCGATTTCGAAGCCAAGAGCCACCTGACCAGGCGTTATGGCGCCAAGAAGATCGCGGGTCTGCAACTTCAGGACTGGGGCGTCACCTATGACGAGGTCGAGCATTGCTACGACCGCTTCGAATATCTGTGCGGTGTGTCTGGCAAGGCCGGCGTGATCAACGGCCAGGTGCAGCCGGGCGGCAATCCGTTTGAAGGCAACCGCAGCCGCGAATATCCCAACCCGCCGCTGAAGATGCCCTATTCCTCGAGCCTGTTCGGGGAAGCGGCGCGCAACATGGGGCTGCATCCCTTCCCGGCTCCGTCGGCCAACCTGTCGCGCGCCTATATCAATCCCCTGGGCATCGCGATGGGCGAATGCACCTATTGCGGCTTCTGCGAGCGTTTCGGCTGCGGCAACTATTCCAAGGCCAGCCCCCAGACCACCATCCTGCCGGTGCTGATGAAGAACCCGAACTTCGAGGTGCGCACCGAATGCGAGGTGCTGAAGATCAACCTGCGCCCCGATGGCAAGACCGCCAAGAGCATCACCTATGTCGACAAGGCGGGCGTCGAATATGAACAGCCGGGCGACATCATCATCCTGTGCGGCTATGGGTTGATGAATGTGCGCATGATGTTCCTGTCGAATATCGGCAAACCCTATGATCCCAGGACCGGTGAAGGCGTGGTAGGACGCAACTACTGCTACCAGACCGGCGGCGGCGGCGCCTCGATGATCTTTGACGACAAGCGTTTCAATCCCTTTGTCGGCGCCGGCGCGCTGTCCATGCAGGCGCATGATTTCAACGGCGATGCCTTCGACCATTCCGACCTGGATTTCGTGGGCGGCGCCACCATCGGCTCGGGCGAAAGCAACGGGCGGCCGATCAATTCCCGCCCCACCCCGCCCGGCACGCCGCGCTGGGGCGCCAAATGGAAGGACGCCACCGCCAAGACCTATGGCCGGGTGATGGGCATCGGCGGTTCCGGCTCCAGCTATGCCATCCGCGAGAATTACCTGGACCTGGACCCCACCTACACCGACAGCCATGGCCGGCCGTTGCTGCGCATCACTTTCGATTACCCCGAAAACGACCTCAAGATGCAGAATTACGTCAGCAAACAATGCGAGAAGATCGCCCGTTCGCTGAATCCCAAGATCCTCACCATCGGCAAGGTGCGCAGCGGCTGGAACGCGGTGCCCTATCAGACCACCCACAATACCGGCGGCGCGGTGATGGGCTCCGATCCCAGGACCAGCGCGCTGAACAAGTATCTGCAGAGCTGGGACGTCTCGAACCTGTTCGTGGTGGGCGCCAGCGCGTTCCCGCAGAACGCGGCGCAGAACCCCACCGGCACGGTGGGCGCGCTGGCCTTCTGGGCGGCGGAAGCCATCCGCGACCGCTATATCAAGGCGCCCGGTCCACTGAATTAAAGTCCGCCGAATTAAGGCCCGCTGGACGCGCCGGGGCGCGGATCGAAACTTTCCCTGGCATTGAGGGTCGCCGGATCGAAGCCGGCAATCTTCTTGTAACCGTCAGCGATCTCCTTGCGCTCGGCATGGGGAAACAGCGCGTCCAGATCGTCTTCACGCCCGGGTGCGCGCAGCTCGGCCAGTTCCAGTACCTGGTCCGGACCGTTGGCGCGGTTCATCTCGACAATCCTGGCGGTCGCGGGCCGGCGCATCTCCTCGTAGCGGTGCAAGCCATCGTCGGGCGATTTTGCCGTGGCCAGGCAGAATGCCAGTGCGCGTCCGTCAATGATCGCCTGGGTCGCGCCATTGGACCCGATCGGATACATGGGATGGGCGGCGTCGCCGAGCAATGTGGTGCGTCCGAAGGTCCAGCGCGGCAATGGATCGCGATCGACCATGGGAAATTCATATACCACCCCGGAAGCGTTGATGATGCTTTCCACACTGACATCGGGCCACTGCCAGTCGCGGAAAGCCGGCAGGAATTTTTCCCTGTCGGCCTGCATGTTCCAGTCCTGGCGCGGCGGCGCTTCGCGCTCCTGCTGTCCATGGCCCAGATCGCAGATCCAGTTGATAAGGCTGTTGCCGGTGGCCGCGTCGTAGCGGATGGGATAGGCCACGAACTTGCGGCTGGCATAGCCGGCCCACAGCATCGAACGGCCACCCAGCAACCTGTGCGGCAGCGCCGTGGTGGAGCGGTAGAGAAATCCGCCGCGCCATCGGGCGGGACCTTCTTGCGGATAAAGGCCCCTGCGCACCATGGAATGAATGCCATCGGCGCCCACCATGATATCTGCCTGGACCGCAGGATGGCCGGCAAAATGAGCCACCACCCCGCTGTCCTCCGTCTCGAACCGCTCCAGGCTATGGCCCATCCTGATGGCGTCAACGCCCAGGCGCTGCTGCACGGCACGAAAAAGCAGCATCTGCAGTTCGCCGCGATGGATCGCGATCTGTGGCCAGCGATAGCCGGCGGCCAGGCCGCGCGGTTCATGCCAGACCTGCCGCCCCCACTTGTTGCGATAGACCAGCTCGTCGATTTCCACGCCCGCGGCGCGCAATTCCTCCGAAAGGCCCAGCTCGATCAGCTCGCGGGCGGCGTGGGGCAACACATTGATGCCCACGCCCAGCGGCGCCATCGCCGGCGCGGCCTCATACAGGACGGGCGAAAAGCCGCATTTGTGCAGGCTGAGCGCGGCGGTGAGCCCCCCGATGCCGGCGCCGATGATGATAATCTTCATGGCTCAGGACAGCCGGTAGATATCGAGCCGGACGGCATGCGCATGGCGCTCGCCCACGCTCACAGCCAGCAGGGTGTTGAGGTACGCCAGCGGTTGGGCGGAGGTGCGAAAGCGGATGGCGGTTCGAAAATAATATTCGGACTTGTCGACCAGGGCGCCCGCATCCAGCCGCGCCAGCACGTCAGGCTGTGCATGGCGAATGCCCCGCGAGTCGACTTCCACAAAGCCTTGTTCGAGGGACAGGACATAACGGGCCGCGATGTCCAGCGTGCCGTCCGCGGACATTTCCTGCCAGTCCGCGCCACCCGGCAGGATGGTGCCGGCATGGGTGCCCGAAACGGTGCCGCCGGTTATCGGCACCATGCGATGCCGGATCCCATTGCGCGCGCCCAGATCAACCAGAGGCCCGACTTCGACGGAAAATTGCAGGAAGGGGAGAAGTTCGACCATACGCGCATATACAACGGACCGGGGAATGATCCTAGCGCACCGTCAGGTGGATCGCCGACCACACGGTGCCGTCGGCCGCGCTCCAGCTTTTGCCGTCAAAGGCGCGG
>CANGRN010000229.1 GCA_947455695.1 Alphaproteobacteria bacterium | reverse complement strand
GTCAGGGCGATGTCCAGCGCCTCGGCCGCCTTTGCTGCATCCGCGAAGAAAAGCTCGTAGAAATCGCCCATGCGGTAAAACAGCAGATAGTCCGCATGCGCCGCTTTGAGCGCGAGATATTGCGCCATCATGGGGGTGGTATCGCCCACCGCTGCCGCTTCCATGGGCATCTCCACGGGCGGCAGGCCAAGGTCCATCTCGCTCATGCGAGGAGCTTAGCAGACCCGCAGCGATCCCTGCGTCATGGAAGCTTGATGCAATCGCCGCATGCGTGGTTATTCTGTGGAAAATCCTCAAGAACAGCAGAACAGCAGGGGTATCCGAATGTCGCGCCCGTCCTTTACCGACGAAGAAGCCCTTGCGTTCCATGCCGGGGACAAGCCCGGCAAGCTGGAAATCAACCCCACCAAGCCGATGGCGACCCAGCGCGACCTGTCGCTGGCTTACTCGCCCGGCGTGGCCGTGCCGGTGCTGGCGATCGCGGAAAATCCGGAGCTGGCCTACGACTATACCGCCAAGGGCAACATGGTGGCCGTGATCTCCAACGGCACCGCCATCCTGGGGTTGGGCGATTTGGGGCCGCTGGCCTCCAAGCCGGTGATGGAAGGCAAGGCGGTGCTGTTCAAGCGGTTCGCCGACGTCAATTCCATCGACCTGTGCATCGACACCAAGGATGTCGAACAGTTCATCAACGCCGTGCGCTATCTGAGCCCCAGCTTCGGCGGCATCAACCTGGAAGACATCAAGGCGCCCGACTGCTTCATCATCGAGGAGCGGCTGCGCGAGCTGATGGACATTCCGGTGTTCCATGACGACCAGCATGGCACCGCCATCATCTCCGCCGCCGGCATCATCAATGCGGCGCACCTGACCGGGCGCAAGCTGGAAGACCTGAAGGTTGTGGTGAACGGCGCCGGCGCGGCAGGCATCGCCTGTCTCGAACTCATCAAGTCCATGGGCGTGCGCGGCGAGAATGTCGTGCTGTGCGACACCAAGGGCGTGGTTTATCGCGGCCGTACCGAAGGCATGAACCAGTGGAAGTCGGCGCATGCCATCGACACCAAGGCGCGCACCCTGGAAGAAGCGGTCAAAGGCGCCGACGTGATCTTGGGCCTGTCCAAGAAGGGCGCCTTTACGCCCGACATGGTCAAGTCCATGGCCAAGAACCCCATCATCTTCGCCATGGCCAATCCCCATCCGGAAATCACCCCGGAAGAAGCCAAGGCGGCGCGCGATGATGTGATCATCGCCACCGGGCGCAGCGACTACCCCAACCAGGTCAACAACGTCATCGGCTTTCCCTACATCTTCCGCGGCGCGCTGGACGTGCGCGCCACCACCATCAATGAAGAGATGAAGATCGCCGCCGCCGAGGCCATCGCGGCCCTGGCGCGCGAGGATGTGCCCGATGAAGTCGCCGCCGCCTATCGCGGGGCGCGCCCGGTCTATGGTCCCGAATACATCATCCCCTCGCCCTTCGATCCGCGCCTGATCTCCCGCGTGTCGTCGGCGGTGGCGGAAGCGGCCATGAAATCCGGCGTCGCCGGCAAGAGGATCGAAGACCTTGCCGCCTACCAGTTCCAGCTTTCCGCGCGCCTCGATCCGTCGGCCGGACTGTTTGGCATGGTGACGGGCGCGGTGCGCTCCAATCCCAAGCGCGTGGTGTTCGCCGAGGGCGAAGAAGATTCGGTGATCCGCGCCGCTGCCGCGTTCCAGAATGGCGGCATGGGCAAGTCCATCCTGGTCGGCCGCGTCGACGTCGTGAAGGCGGGCCTGCGCCGCGCCGGCATCGACGAGCATCTGCTGGAAATCAAGGTGCCGCATTCCGCCGAAGAAGCCGCGCCCTACAGCGATGCCCTGTACCGGCGAATCCAGCGCCGCGGCGGCCTGCACCGCGACGCCGTGCGCATGGTCACCAACGACCGCAACATCTATGCCGCCTCCATGCTCAAGGCCGGTCACGCCGACGCGATGGTCACCGGTGTGACGCGCAACTATGCCAATGTGCTGGCCGATGTGCGCACCGTGCTGGACCCGCCGCCCGGCCAGCGCCCCATGGGCATGCAGGTTGTGTTCGCCAAGGGCCGCATCGTCTTCATCGCCGATACCTCGGTCACCGAATTGCCGACAGCCGACCAGCTGGCCGACATCGCCATGCAGGGCGCCGCGGTGGCGCGGCGCTTTGGCCTGACACCGCGCGTGGCGCTGCTGGCCTCGTCCACCTTCGGCTTCCCGCGCTCGGAACGCAGCGAGCGCATCATCGAGGCGGTGCAGATCCTGGAAGGCCGCGGCGTGGACTTTGAATATGACGGCGAAATGGCGGTGGACGTCGCCCTGGATAAGGACAAGCTGGCGCTTTACCCCTTTGCCCGCATCACCGACACGGCCAATGTGCTGATCATGCCGGCGATCCATTCGGCTTCCATCTCCACCAAGCTGTTGCAGCAGATGGGCTCGGCCAGCGTGATGGGGCCGATGCTGGTGGGCCTGGAAAAGTCGGTGCAGATCGCACCGCTCGGCGCCAAGATGAGCGAAATCTACAACGCCGCGGTGGTCGCGGCGTATGACGTCAACCAGTAATGGATTTTGACCCCGTTGGATTTCGCTAAAGTCACGTCCTTCATGGACCGCATCTGGGATGACGAGATCATCCCGGCGCTGACCGATTACATCCGCATCCCCAACAAGAGCCCGGCCTTCGACAAGGACTGGGAAGCCCATGGCCATATGGAAAAGGCGACACAGATGTTCGCCGCCTGGGCCAAGGCCAAGCTGGCGCAATTTCCCGGCAGCACTTTGGAGATCGTGCGGCTGGCGGGCCGCACGCCCCTGATCTTCATCGAGATTCCGGGCGATGCGCCCGGGACCGTGCTGATGTACGGGCACCTGGACAAGCAGCCGGAGATGCTGGGCTGGGCCGACGATCTGGGACCATGGCAGCCGGTCGTGAAGGACGGCAAACTGTATGGCCGTGGCGGCGCCGATGACGGCTATGCCATGTTTGCCAGCATCGCGGCGTTGCTGGCGCTGAAGCAGCAGGGGGCCAAACACGCGCGCGCGGTGATCATCATCGAAGCCTGCGAAGAATCCGGTTCGCCCGATCTGCCCTTTTATATCGATCATCTGAGCGCGCGGATCGGCACGCCCGATCTGGTCGTCTGCCTGGATTCGGGTTGCGGCAATTACGAGCAGCTGTGGCTGACCACGTCCCTGCGCGGCAACCTGATCGGCGCCCTGACCGTGAAAGTCCTGACCGAAGGCGTGCATTCGGGCGCCGCCAGCGGCATCGTGCCGTCATCCTTCCGCATCCTGCGCATGCTGTTGTCGCGCATCGAGGATGAAGCCACCGGCCGCATGAAACTGCCCGAGCTGTTTGCCGAGATCCCTGCCGAGCGCCAGACGCAGGCGAAGGATGCCGCCGCCATCCTGGGTGATGAAGTCTGGACCGGCGCCCCTTTTGCGGGGCGCACAAGGCCGATGGCGCAAGGCAATGCCGAACTGATCCTGGAAAAGACCTGGCGCCCGCAACTGGCCGTTACGGCGATGGACGGCTATCCCCTGCCGGCCAATGGCGGCAATGTGCTGCTGCCCTATTCCACCGCCAAGATTTCCGTGCGCCTGCCGCCCACGCTGGAAGCTGAAGTCGCGCGCAGCGCTCTGAAGAAAACCCTGGAAGCTTCGCCCCCCTATGACGCCGATGTGACATTCGATGTGCCGCGGGGCGACAATGGCTGGAACGCGCCCACCCTGGCGCCCTGGCTGGAAGCCTCGCTGAACAAGGCAAGCACGTCTGCCTTCGGCAAGCCGGTCGCCTATCAGGGCGAAGGCGGCTCCATTCCCTTCATGGCCATGCTGGGCGAGAAATTTCCCGGCACCCAGTTCATGGTGACCGGTGTGCTGGGGCCGCATTCCAATGCCCATGGTCCCAACGAATTCCTGCACATCGGCTTTGCCAAGAAATTGTCGGCCTGCATCGCCACCGTGCTGGCCGATCACGCGTTAGAGGTATCAT
>CANGRN010000228.1 GCA_947455695.1 Alphaproteobacteria bacterium | reverse complement strand
TCGCTGGTCTGGCACACGCATCTGTCCATGCGCGTGGCGTTCAAGATCCAGACGTTCATCATGAAATTGCAGACGCGCGATATCCTGCCGGCGCGGGGCGGGGTGAGCTTTCCCCTCACCAAGGAAGAGATGCGCTGGCATCTCAACTATTTCAACATCAACGCCTGAGTGCGCGGCCTCATGCCTCGGCCTGAGCCTGTCGAAGGGTAAGAGCGTTAGCGTTTCAATCCGGCAGGGCCGATATGGGCGACATAACCGCTGGCGCCCTTCGTCGGCGTGGCGGCGAAGCCGTTATCGGCAAGGCCGCGCCCGCTGCAATTGTCGGCGCCCTTAATCTCGAACGCCGCGGCCGTGGTGCAGAAATGCATGCTCCCGCCCACCAGCGTGCCGCCACTCTTGCGCAGCGCCAGCAGATAAACGGCGTCGGTATTCAGGGGCGCGGTGACCGCCTTGGCGCAGGCGCCCGGCTGCACCGTCCACCAGCCGCGCGAGACCGGCTTGCCGCCTTCGATCTGGCCCAGCGCCAGCAGCAGGACATCGCGGGTCTCATTGCAGGCGGTATAGCCGGCAGGGGCGATTTTCTTGCGCGCCTCCCGTTCCAGCGTGTCGAACAGTTCGGCATTTCCGGCCGTGATGGCGAATTTCATGCGCTTGCGGAAATCCTGGAGCGCCGCGCCGGTCGCCTTGTCCGGCTTGCCGTCGATCTTGTCGATCTTGTAGCCATTGTCTTTCAACAGACGCTTGACCCCTGCCAGCTGTGCTTCGGTGGCGTTCATGGCGGGCTGTTCGTCAAAATTCATGGTCCAGACGCTTTTGCCGCGATTGTCCAGCGGGGCGAACGGCAGCGCGAAGGTATCCTCGGCGGTGCAGTAGGGCTGGGTGACGCCCTGTGCGGTGGAGAAGTTCGCGTCCTTGACGCAGACCGGATAGGCGCCGCCCCAGGCACGCGCGGGGCCCGAATGCGCCAATGAGGTGCGGGCATGCACCAGATAGGTCTCCGCCGTCAGCGGTTCCTTGCGCGCCAGCTGGCATTCGCCCGGCGTGATGCGGGTCCAGCCCTGGGTCTGGCTGCGCGGGCTCTGGATCGCCGAGGTCGCGGCATACAGGATGTAGCTGGTGCGATTGCACAAGGTCAGCGCCGCCTGTGCCGGCGTCGCGGCCAGGGCGCACGCGATCGCGGCCAGCAGAAACCGCAGCTTCATTCGGCGGTGATCAGGGTGCCCGCGCCATGCTCGGTGAAGAGCTCCAGCAGCAGCACATGGGGAATGCGCCCGTCCAGGATGACGGCGGCATGCACGCCGCCTTCCACCGCATCGATGGCGGTCTGGATCTTGGGGATCATGCCGCCCGAAATGGTGCCGTCGGCGATCAGGGCGCGTGCCTCGCGCACCGTCAGGCGCGGGATCAGCTTCTTGTCCTGATCCAGCACGCCTTCGACATCGGTCAGCAGCACCAGGCGCTCGGCATTCAAGGCGCAGGAGATGGCGCCCGCCACCGTGTCGGCGTTGATGTTGAAGGTCTCGCCCTTGGTGCCCACGCCGATGGGCGCGATCACCGGGATGGTTTCCGATTTCATGATGGCGTGCAGGACTTCGGGATTGACCTTTTCCGGCTCGCCCACGAAGCCCAGATCGACCGCTTCCTTCTGCCCGGTTTCGGGATTGGTGCGGGTCATCGCGATCTTTCGGGCGATCACCAGATTGCCGTCCTTGCCCGACAGGCCGATGGCGCGGCCGCCCGCGGCATTGATCCCGGTGACGATCTGCTTGTTGATTGACCCGGCCAGCACCATCTCCACCACTTCGACGGCGGCTTCGTCGGTGACGCGCAGCCCGTCGATGAAGGTGGAGTTGATGTTCAGCTTCTTGAGCATCGCCCCGATCTGGGGACCGCCGCCATGCACCACCACCGGATCGATGCCGGTCTGCTTCATCAGGACGATGTCCTGCGAGAAATCGCGCGCGCCCGTATCGCTCATGGCGTTGCCGCCATACTTCACCACGATGGTCTTCTGGTCGTATTTGAGAATGTAGGGCAACGCCTCGACCAGCACACGGCCGGTCGAACGCCAACGCGCCAGGGTCCGCAGGTCGCGGTCTTCGGGTTCGTCGGAGGATCCGGCCATGGCGGCGCCCGTTACAAAAAGCGGCGCGTTATAGCGCGGCAAGGCCCGCTTCCCAACCTTTTATTGCGTCTTTACTGGGACAGGGCTGCAAGGTGGGTGCGCAGGTCCGGTATGCCTTCACCGGTCAGGGCGCTGGTCGCCTGAACCTCTGCCAGCGCGGCGGTGTGCTTGGCGGCCTCGGCGGCGGCGGCGGCAAGCGCCCTGGGACGGTCGGCGGCCTTGAGTTCGTCGATCTTGGTCAGCACCAGGCCATAGGACACCGCGGCCCGGTCGAGCAGGTCCATCACCTGGATGTCGGTATCCATCGGCCCGCGCCGCGCATCGATCAGCAGCGCCACGCGCCGCAGGCGCGCGCGGCCGCGCAAGTAGGCAAAGATCATCTCCTGCCAGGCCTGGGCCTCGGTCTTGGAGCGCTTGGCAAAGCCATAGCCGGGCAGGTCCACCAGCATCAGCCGGTCGCCCAGGTTGAAGAAGTTGATCTGGCGGGTGGCGCCGGGGGTCTGGGATACCCGCGCCAGGGATTTGCGCCCCGTCAGGGCGTTGACCAGGCTGGACTTGCCGGCGTTGGAGCGGCCGACAAAGGCGACCTCGACCAGCTTTTCCGGCGGCAGTGCGTCGGCGCTGGTGGCGCCCCAGATGAAGTCGCAACTGCCCGCGAACAGCTTGCGCGCGGCTTCTTCAGCGGCGCTGCTGTCCTTGTCAGTCATTGGCGGCTTTCAGCTTTTTGACGTGCTTCTTTTCGGGCTTGGGCTTGCCGTCGCCGAACAGGTGCACATCGGCGCCTTCGCGCTTCATGATGATGTATTGCTGGATCACCGTCAGCAGGTTGTTCCAGGCGTAATAGATCACCAGCCCCGCCGGGAAGGTCGCGAACATGAAGGTGAAGATCACCGGCATGAAGGCGAACATCTTGGCCTGGACCGGATCGGCCGGCGGCGGGTTGAGCTTGGTCTGCACCCACTGGGTGATGCCCATCAGGATCGGCCAGATGCCGACGGACAGGAAACCCATCGCCGCTCCCACAAAGCTCAGCGGAGTATGGGCCAGCGAGGCGATCACCGCATGGGGATTGTAGGGCAGCAGGCCAAACAGGTTCAGCAAGGATGTCGGATCGGGCGCCGACAGGTCGTGGATCCAGCCATAGAAGGGCGCGTGGCGCATCTCGATGGTGACGAACAGCACCTTGTAGAGCGCGATGAACACCGGGATGGTCAGCAGGATCGGCACGCAGCCCGAGACCGGGTTCACCTTCTCGCGTTTGTACAGCTCCATCATGGCCAGCTGCAGCTTCTGGGGCTCGTCGTCCTTGTGCTTCTTCTTGATCTCTTCCATCTGCGGCTGAAGTTTCTTCATCCGGCTCATGGAGCGGAAACCCGCATTGGCCAGCGGGAACATCACCAGCTTGACGATCACGGTCAGGCCCAGAATGGCCAGGCCGAAATTGCCGAACAGCTTGTTGAACTGGTCCAGCACCCAGAAGAAGGGCCGGGTGAGGAACCAGAACCAGCCCCAGTCCACCGCATTGTCGAAATGCACGATCTTCTGGCTGTTTTCATAGCCGCGCAGGATGTCCACCACCTTGGCGCCCGCGAACAGGCGGTGGGTGACGCTGGCCGATGCCCCGGGCGCGATGTTGCGCGCGCCCAGGCGATAATTGGCCTGGTAGGCGTCGACGCCGGCAGGGGTCTTGGTACCCAGATAGCCGCCGTTGAAATTCTCGCCCTGGGGCGGCACCACGGCCGCCATCCAGTATTTGTCGGTGATGCCCACCCAGCCGCCGGTGGAGGAGAAGGTCTTGGCTGGGGTGCCGGCTTCCTTGAAGTCGCTGTACTTGGCGTCCACTTCGCTGCCATTGGCGACGCCGACAAAGCCGACATGCAGGTACATGCTGGCTTC
>CANGRN010000227.1 GCA_947455695.1 Alphaproteobacteria bacterium | reverse complement strand
GTTTGGCCGCGCGCATTTTCGAACAACCTGATTGTGCAACGCAGCATGAGCCGGATGTTACTGCGCCATGCCCTTGTAGACGAACTTCTGGAAGCGTCCGCCGCCATCGCCGACATAGACATTGCCCTTTGAGTCGCTGGCAATGACATGGATGTTGCTGAACTGGCCAGCATAAAGCCCGACCCGGCCAAAGGCGGCGCCGGGAATCTCTTTCAGCGTCTTGCGGTCCAGCACATGCACCACTTCGTTATGGCCGTCGGCGACATAGAGGAAGCGCTGGTCCTTGTCGCCCGACAGCGCCACGCCGAAGGCCGTGCCGAAATCATGCTGCGGCGTTTCCGGTGCGACGAAAGATTCGCCCAGGAACTTGCCGTCCTTGGTGAAAGCCTGGACACGGTTGGCATTGCGGTCGGCGACAAAGACATCGCCATTGCGCGCCACCGTCATGCCATGCAGCAGGTTGAACTGGGTCGGCACCGGGTCATAGCCGCGATTGCGCGGCGCGCTGTCGTCCGGCGTCTTGCCGTAAGCACCCCACATGCGCTTGAACTTGCCGGTATCGGCATCGGCGACATAGACGCGGCGGTTGACGTAGCCGTCCGAGACGAACAGCTCGTTGGTGGGCGCGTAATAGACCGCCTGTGACGGATGGCCGAGATTTTCGGTGTCCAAGCTTCCCTTGCTCTGGCCCGACTTGCCCAGCTGCAGGATGAACTTGCCCTTGTTGGTGAACTTGATGCACTGGTCATCGTCGCGGTGCATCCTGGCATCGCGGCCATTGCCGCAGACCCAGACATTATCCTTGTTGTCGACCGCGATGCCGTGTTCCTGCACCGGCCAGTCGAAATGGCTGCGTTCCTCCTCGGTCATCGCCAGCACGCCGCCCCATCCCTGAATGAAGCGGCCGTCATTGCTGATCTCCACCACCGACGGCGCGGGGCGGCCATTATTGGCTTCCGGCGGATTGCTCATGGTGATGTGGGTCGAGGTCGGACGCGAATAGATCCAGACATTGTCGTGGCTATCCACCGTTACCCCGCCGCTGGAGCCGAAGACGTAGCCATGCGGCAAAGGCTTGGGCCAATAGGGATCAACCTGGAACACCGGATGCAGCGGGGCGGCCCAGGCGGTCGAGGCCACAAGTCCCGTACCCAGCAACAGCACGGCAAGACAATTGCGCACAGACACGATCACACCCCCTGGGACTTCTTATTGTTGGGCCCAGCTTAGAGGACAATGGCGGTTCTTTCAGCGGGATTCTGGCGGCGTCTTCGGAAAGATTGTTGCATGGCAGCAAGATTGCGGCCCAAACTCGCGGCGCTATCGCAAGGTCCATCCGCATGTCCATCGAGCCCAGAGGTTTTGGCAAAAGGCCGTCGCGCAATGTGTTCGGCGATCCGCTGCAATCCTGCTCGACCGCGCCGATGACCGGCTTCTTCCGCAATGGCTGCTGCGACACGGCGCCGGAAGACGTGGGCAGTCACACCGTCTGCGTGGTGCTGACCGACGACTTCCTGGAATTTTCAAAAATGCGCGGCAACGACCTGTCCACGCCCATGCCCGATTACGGCTTTCCCGGCCTGAAGGCTGGGATGCGCTGGTGCCTGTGCGCGCCGCGCTGGGCCGAAGCGTTCGAGGCCGGCAAGGCGCCGCGCGTGGTGCTGCGTGCCACCCATGAAGGCGCGCTTGAGTACTGCACCCTGGCAGACCTCAAGCGCCACGCCGTCGACCTGTCCTGATCCGGGGTCTTTTGTGTCCTTACGCTGTCGCTACGCCACAAAATCCCTCCAGCTCAGGCAGGTCGATTCAGCCTCTAAGCCTTCAGATATTTGCCGAACCAGTCCAGCGTGTGCTGCCAGGCTTCCTTGGCGGCCGCTTCGTCGTAGCGTGGCGTGGTGTCGTTGTGAAAACCGTGATTGGCGTTCTTGTAGATGTGCCCCTCATGCGGCACGCCGGCCGCCGTCAGCGCGGCATCAAAAGCCGGCCAGCCGCCGGTGATGCGCGCGTCCAATTCGCCATACTGGGCGTTGATCGGCGTTTTGATCTTCGCCACGTCTTCCGCCTTGGGCTGGGCGCCATAGAAGGGCACCCCGGCAGACAGGTCCGATCCCATGCGCACCGCCAGATTGTTGACCACCCCGCCGCCGAAACAGAAGCCGGTGGCGCCCAGCTTGCCGGTGCTGTCGGGGCGGTTCTTCAGATAGACGGCGGCGGCGTACATGTCCTCGGCCATCTTGGCGCGATCGACCTGCGCGAACAGCTTGGCGCCATTCTCGTCATCGCCGGAATAGCCGCCGACAGACGTAAGCCCATCGGGCGCCATCGCCATATAGCCGGCCTTGGCCAGGCGCCGCGCCACATCCTTGATGTAGGGATTGAGGCCGCGATTTTCGTGGATCACCAGCACGGCAGGCAGTTTGCCCTTCGCCGCGGTGGGCCGCACCAGGTAGCAGTCGATCTTGCCGGTGCCATTGGGCGACGGCACGGTGATGTTTTCGGTCTTGATGCTCTTGTCGTCCTCGGGCACCTGGATCGCCCAGGCATAGTTGGGCCGCAGCATCTCGACCAGTGCCGCCGCTGATACCGCCACGGTGGCGAATTTCTGCGCGCCGGCCAGGAATTCGCGGCGGCCGATGCCGCCATGAACATACAGGTCCAGCAGGTCCAGAAGCTCCTGCGGAAAATCGGTGGCTTTCTTGCGATTGCTTGTATCCATGACGTTCTCCCGTTGGTTCAAATGACGTGCTGTTCGGCCTGGATCAGGCCGCGAATGTAACCGAACTCGAAGGCGAAATTCTCGCGCTGGCCGTTTTCCGCGCCGGCGCCCAAGACATTCGGCGCGTGGTCGGGCATCAGCAGATCTTCATAGCCGACCTCGCGATAGACCTTCAGCGCCTTGACGAAATCGACATCGCCTTCGTCGGGAAACATCTCGGCGACAAAGTCGTCGCGGTGACCCCGAATGTTGCGGAAATGGACGTTGAATATCTTCTTGCGGCTGCCGAAATAACGGATGACGTCGCCGATTTCTTCGTTCGGATGGCCAAGGTTTTCCGACATGGTGCCCTGGCAGAAATTCAGGCCGTGATACGGGTTCTCATGCAGGGCAATGAACTTCTTCATGCCTTCGAAGGTGCCCAGCGGGGTTGAGATGCCGCGATAGCCTTGCGGCGGCATGCCGGGATCTTCGGGATGACAGGCGATGCGCACCCTGGTCTCCGCCGCGACGGGTACGATGCGCTCCAGGAAATAATTGGTGCGCTCCCAGAAGACTTCTTCGCTGACGATGCCGGCGCGGGTCAGCGGCGGGTTCTTTGCCACTGCCTCCTTGTAATTCCAGCGGCTATAGACCGTGTCCCCACGGCCGGGCACTTCTTCAAGCCGCGGCACGCCTGTCAGGCTGACCATATTGTACTTGATGCAGCGGATGCCGGTGGCGGCGCAGTTGCGCAGATGGTTCTGAAACGCCTCGATCTCACGATCGCGTTCAGGACTGAGGCCCAGCACGATGCCGGCATGCTTTTCCTTGTCGATATCCGAGGACTGCAGCAATACGCTGTCCACAATCTCGACCTTGACCTTGTGGCGGTCGGCGAGGTCCAGCATCACCTTCAACTCGTCCACGGTCGGGTAAAGCCGCGCGGGATCAGCCACCACGGGCCGCGTGCAGATGGCATCCAGGCCGAAGCGCGCCACCCAAGCGGCCGTCTGATCGGTGAGGGCGCCGAACTGGTGACCCAACCGCGCCTTCAGCGGCGGCAGCTTGGCGTGCGTCTTTGCGGGCGTGGCACCGGCGGAGGGCAGAGCGGATATCGCTGCGGCGGCGCCGGTGGCTGAGAAGAATGAGCGGCGATCCATGATCTTCCCTCCATGCCCTGAACATGAGGATCGTAGCATCGGCGGGAAGGGCAATCGAGCGGCACTGCGTGTGCAGTGCAAGATTTATCTGCGCGCTTGCTTGTGGCATATCCCGGGACGTTATTGCTGGGGAAAGCCATGAAAAAAATTGCGGCGCTGGTCGGTCTTT
>CANGRN010000226.1 GCA_947455695.1 Alphaproteobacteria bacterium | reverse complement strand
GGCCAGGTCGGACGGGGCGCATTCCAGTTCGTCTTGGATGCGGGTCTTTAGTTCCTCGATCCGCTGGGCGGCGCCTTCCGACAGGGCCTGGGCGCGTGCGCGTTCCTCGCGCGCCGAGGACAAGGCGGCATCGGCGGCCTTGGCATGCTTGTCGGCTTCTGCCAGCAAACTCTCGGCCTGCTGGCGGGCGTCGCTGGCTTCGTTGCGCGCGGCTTCCGCCGTGGCAATGGCATCCAGAAGCGCATTGCGCTTTTCGCCGATCTGCTGCGGCACCAGTTCGGCCGAAGACAATTCGACGGTCAGTTCTTCCTGGCGGCGGACCAGTTCGGCGACATGGCTCTGGGCATCGGCCTTGCGGGTGTTCCAGCGGCTCTGTTCGTCGCTGATGGTGGCAAGGCGGCGCATCCGGGCTTCGCCTTCGCGGCGCAGGCCTTCCAGCGCACCGCGCGCTTCGCCGGCCTTGATGCGGGCGTCGGCGGTCTTGCCGCGAACCTCGGCGACGTTCTGGTTCAGCGTCACGCCATCGCCCAGTTCTTCCAGGCCCGACACGGCCTGGCGCCGGGATTCCTCGGCGGCTTCCACCGACTGGGTGAGGCGGCGGATTTCCGATTCCAGCGACGCAAGCTGGCTGGCGCGTTCGGCGGCGGCACGCGCGGCGCGATTGGCCATGTCCTGCGAACCGATCAGCGCCTGCTCGGCGGCGCGTTCGGCGGCTTCGGCCTCCCGCAGGGCTTCGCGGGCGGCTTCGCGCGCATCCTTGGCAAGGGAATATTCGGCAATGCGGGCGGCGCGCAGGGTGCGGGCTTCCTCGGCTTCGGCTTCCAGGGTGGTCAGGCGGTTGCGCTGCGCCAGGCGCAGGGCCGAGGGCAGGGGCGCATCGGCCGAAGCGATGTAGCCATCCCAGCGCCACAGATCGCCCCGTGCGGACACAAGGCTCTGGCCGGGCTTCAGCTGCGACTGCAAGCTCGCGCCCTGGTCGGGGAACACAAGGCCGGTCATGGCCAGGCGGCGGCCCAGCGCACCGGGCGCCTTCACGAAGTCGCTGAGCGGCTTGGCGCCGTCGGGCAATTGCGGATCGAAGTCGAACGCGCCCAGGTCGCGCCAATGGTGCGGCGAGGAATTGTCCAGCGGCGCCTGCAGGTCGTCGCCCAGGGCGGCGGCCAGCGCGGCTTCATAGCCGGACTGAACGGTGACGGCATCGATCAGCGGCGGGAACAGTCCTTCGCCTTCGGGATGCAGCAGTTCGCCCAGCGCCTTCACTTCGGCGGACAGGCGCTGCACTTCGTGTTCGGCCGCTTCCAGCGGCGTGCGTGCGGCAGCTTCGCCGGCTTCGGCGTCCTGGAACTTTGTGCGCGCTTCGACGGCTGAGGCGCGGGCGCCTTCGGACACGCCGCGCGCGCGTTCGGTTTCGGCTTCGGCGGCGTGAACGTCGGGCGCGTCCTTGGCGCTTTCCAGCGCTGCATCCAGACGCGCCTGCGCATCGGAGAGCTGGCTGACGCTGGAGTCGAGCAGGGCGGTGGCCAGGGCCTGGCTGCGTTCCAGGCTGGACTTGCGGGCGTTCCATTCCGCCAGCTCGGCGGTCAGTCGTTCCAGCAGGCTTTCGGTTTCGGCAAGCGTCGCCGACATTTCGGCGGCCAGCTGTTCGGCAGCGGCCAGGTCTTCGCCGGCGCTGTCGGCGGCGGCGTTGAGGGTGCGGGTCTCGCGGTCCAGGTCGGCCAGCGCGCTGTCGGCATCATGCTCCAGCAGCTGTTCGCGCTCGGCATCGGCGGCGCCTTGCGCGATCAACTGGCGGATGCGCTGGGCGGCTTCGCGGGCGCGCTGTTCTTCGGCGTCCAGCTGTTCGCGCTGGGCGATCAGGCGGTGATGGGCGGCGCCGCGTTCGGCTTCGGTCTGGCGCAGCGGCGGCAGGATGGTGGCGGCGTCGCTCTGCACCGTGGACGCCTTGGCGGCGGCTTCGGTGGCGCTGGCGACCAGTGCGGCGGCGGACGACAATTCCTCGGCGGCGATGGCGGCGCGCGCTTCGGCGGCGGTCCAGCGCAGGTAATGGGCCAGCGCCTCGGCCTTGCGGATATGGCCGGAAAGATTGCGATAGCGCGACGCCTGGCGGGCCTGGCGCTTCAGGCTGGCGACCTGGCTTTCCACTTCCTTGATGACGTCTTCCAGGCGCGACAGGTTGGTTTCCGCCGCGCGCAGGCGCAGTTCGGCTTCATGGCGGCGCTGGTGCAACCCGCCGATGCCGGCGGCTTCTTCCAGGATGGCGCGGCGCGCCAGGGGCTTTTGCGAAATCAGCAGGCCGATCTGGCCCTGGCGCACAAAGGCGGTCGAGCCCGCGCCCGAAGACGCGTCGGCAAAGAAGATCTGCACATCGCGCTGGCGCACGTCGCGGCCGTTGATCCGGTAGACGCTGCCAGCTTCGCGTTCGATGCGGCGCGACACTTCGATCGTATCGTATTCGTTGAACGCCGCGCCGGCGGTGCGGTCGCTATTGTCGATGAACAGGGTCACTTCGGCCACGTTGCGCGCCGGGCGGCCGGCCGAGCCCGCAAAGATCACATCGTCCATTTCGCTGCCGCGCACCGAGGAGGGGCGGGTTTCGCCCATCACCCAGCGCATGGCGTCGAACAGGTTGGATTTGCCGCAGCCGTTCGGGCCGATCACGGCGGTAAGGCCGGGCTCGACGAAAAGCTCCGTCGGTTCGACGAAGGACTTGAAACCGGAAAGCCTGAGGCGTGTGAACTTCAACGTTTATGTCCCTAACAAAAGGGCCCGCCTAATGCTGCTTGGCGAGCTCGGTATCCAGAAGCTTCGACATCGTCTCGTACGGGATGTTGCCCGATCCGACGCTGACGCCATTCAAAATGAAGGTGGGCGTGCCGGTGATGCTGTAGCGGGCTTCACCGTCGGCCGACACCTTGTTGATCCGGTCATCCTCAGCTTTGTTCACCATGCACTGGTCAACCTGCTCCCGGCTCATCCCCGCGATGCGCCCCAGCAGGACCAAACCCTCGTGAACGCCTTCCGGCGCCTGGACCCCATATTCAACGTCCCATTTGGGTTGATTCTTGAACAACAGGTCAATGAACGAGAAGTACTTATCCTCAGGCAGGCAACGGGCAATTTTCTCGGCCTCGCCGTCATCGGGACGCAGCGGGAAGACGCGGAAGACGTAGAAAATCTTGTTGGTGTCGATGTACTTGGCCTTGATCTGCGGGAAGGCCTGGACATTGAAGGCGGCGCAGACCGGGCAGCTGGGCGCGGCATACTCGATCAGCACGACGGGCGATTTGGGATTGCCCATGGTGCGATCGGTGGGGAACAGCTCATAGCCCTTGGCGCTGGCGGCGTCGTTGGAACCGCCGAACAGGCCCATGCTCCAGCCGATGCCGGCGGCGGCGATCAGGACGACCAGGCCCAGGACGATAAAGAGGTTTTTGCGCGACAAGGGGAATCTCCGCCGGAGTTTGCCTGCCGTTTTTGGCAGAGATTCCGGCGGCGGTCCACAAACCTGCTTCCCAGGCTAAAACCTTGCCCGGCCTTATTTTTTGGCCAGAGCGGCGTCCAGCGCTTTGCTCAAGGGGCCGTATTCCGCCACCCCCGGCACCAGGACCCCGTCAATGACGATGGAGGGGGTGGAGTTGATGCTGTAGCGGGTCATGCCGTCCTCGGCGACCTTGTTGATGGTGTCGTCTTCCTTGGTGCTGGCGACGCAGGCATCGAACTGGGCTTCGCTCATGCCTTCCGCCTTGGCCTGGGTCAGCAACCCGCCGCGCACATCGGTTACGCCATACTCATCGTCCCATTGCGGCTGGGTGCGGAACAGCCGGTCCATGAAGCTGAAATACTTGTTGCGGGGCAGGCAGCGCGCCAGCTTCTCGGCCACGCCGTCGCCAGCCGCCAGCGGCAGCACGCGGAAGACGTAAAACACCTTGCCGGTGTCGATGTAGTTCTTCTTCAGCTGGGGAAAGGTCGCTTCGTTGAAATGCGCGCAATGCGGGCAGCGCGGCGCGGCATATTCGATGACCACCAGCTTGGCCTTGGGATCGCCCTGG
>CANGRN010000225.1 GCA_947455695.1 Alphaproteobacteria bacterium | reverse complement strand
TGCCGTACTGCACGGTGGTGTGGCCGCCGGCATAGGGCGTGTTGCGCGCCACCGAAAAACCTTCGCGGGTGAAGGCCGCTTCGGCGCGGGCCGTCAAAGCCGGCGCGGCGCTAGCGCCGTAACGGTCGCCCAGCACGATGTCGGGAACTGACAGGGCCGAGGGCATGGAATGACAATCCAGCAAAACCGCCACGCCGAAGCGGGCGCGGGTTTCTTCCATCAGCGCCGCCAGCGCCGCGTGATAGGGCCGGTAAAGCTGGGCCAGGCGGCTGTCGGCTTCCTCGCGTCCCAGCTTGCCGCGATAGATCTCGGCACCGTCGCGCACGATGCGGGGAATGACACCCAGTCCGGCCGAGACGCGCGGGCTGGGCGCATCCACCGGCACGCCCACCGCGCCGTCGAACATGGCGACATCCAACTCGGCCATGCCGCGATTGACGTCCAGCCAGGCGCGCGGGAACAGCGCCGCCAGCAGGGGCGCGCCTAGGCCGTTGGCGCCGGCGAACAGCTCATCGACAAAGGCATCTTCGGACCGGCGCAGGGTGGTGGCGTCCAGCCGGGACCGCTCCAGCAGGCTGGCCGGATAGGCCCGCCCCGAATGGGGCGAGGCGAACAGGAACGGCACCGTCTGGCGCACCGGGCGGTCCAGGCGGAAAGGCGCGATTTCGGGGTCCGGTGACACTGTCATACAGGTTAAGACTCGTTACCGGCCGCAGGGTTGCACCAAGCCAGGGGGGTGGCAAGGTTCCCGCCCGTTAACTGCAGTTTACAGCCTTGCCCTGTATAGGCTTGTATAGGGACGGGCAGGCGGGCTGACATGGCGCATATCCTTCTGGCGGAAGACGATGAATCGCTGCGCAAGTTCCTTGCGGCGGCGCTGGTCAAGGCCGGCCATGCGGTGACCGATTTCGGCGATGGCGGCGACGCCTATGAGTGCATCAAGGGTTTCACCTTCGACCTGTTGCTGACCGATATCGTGATGCCGGGCATGGACGGGATCGAGCTGGCCAAGCGAGCCGCCGAAATGAATGCCGCCCTGAAGATCATGTTCATCACCGGCTTTGCCGCCGTGGCGCTGCACCCCGCATCGGGCGCGCCCAAGCAGGCCAAGGTCCTGTCCAAGCCGTTCCACCTGCGCGAGATCGTGGCGGAAGTGGACCGGATGCTGGCCGCGGCCTAGGCCCGAGCCGGAACCAAAAGGCCCGACCCGCAGTTGCGAATCGCTTGCATCTGGCGGGGCTTTTTTTGGCCCGCAGAACCCCTTCCGACGATCAAAATGGGCTGTTTGTGGAAGACGCGCCACCGACGCCGCCCGGCATCCAGGAACCGCCGCGGTGCGCTTGCCCCTTGGGAGGGCCGACGTTATAGAAGCCGCCTTCCTGCCGGTGGGGCGGCTAGCTCAGCGGGAGAGCACTTCCTTGACATGGAAGGGGTCACAGGTTCGATCCCTGTGCCGCCCACCACTCAAAGCATCGCTGCGTGTTGCTTTGAGTAAGAGCCCTAACCGGACGCGTTCGCTCATTATACGAAGTGCATCCTCACCACCGTCTTGTTGATGTCTGACAGCTTGCTGCAGCCAGCGGCGGCGCAGGTTTGGATGAGTTCCTGCTGCAGGATTTCGATCAGTCGCTGAGCGCCGGCGGCGCCGAAGGCCGCCAATCCCCATCGGGTTGTCCGGCCGAGCATAACGGCATTGGCGCCCAGCGCGAGCGCCTTGAAGATATCGGATCCGCGGCGGATTCCACTGTCGAACAGGATGGGAATCCGGCCGTTCACGGCGGCTACGATCTCCGGCAAGACCTCCAAGGTCGAGGGGCCGTAATCCATCGAGCGGCCGCCGTGATTTGATACGATGATCGCATCCGCGCCATGCTCGATCGCCAGCCTTGCGTCGTCCGGCTCGAGGATTCCTTTGATGACCAGCGGGCCTTTGACCATCTTCCGCAGGTCGTCCATGTATTGCCACGTGTACCAAAGGCGCCCGCCATTCAGCCGGTATCGTGCCGCGCCGGTAAGTGCCGCGTCTCCGCTTCTTGCGCCCCCGCCAAGGTTGCGGGCACGGCCACCGAGATTGCGGTCCTGTTGCGTGCGCTGGTAGTACGATGCCTGCTGGTCGACCGTGACGACGATGCCGGTAATCCCGGCTTTCTCGTAAGTGTCCATCGCTCTTTGCGTATTGGCCCTGTTCTCTACCGGGTAGAATTGTCCCCACAGCGTACCGGTTGGAGAGGCGGGCGCGACCTGGGCCGCGGGCGTGCTGGTATTTATGCTGAGGATCATCGGTGTATTCGATGCTGCGGTTGCCGCCTTGAACATCCCGATTTCCCCATCCGGGTTCAGGGGAACCATCGCGGCAGTCGGTGCAACGAGAATCGGAAATTTCATCTTCACGCCAAGCAGATCCGCCGAGAGGTCGACCTGGGAGGCGGGTATGGCGGGTCGTGCCGGGATGATATCGACCCAGTCATAGGCCTGGCGATTGCGCCGAAGCGTGAACTCCGAACCATCGCCGTGCGCCGTATAGTCATAAACGGGCAAAGGCACGTTCCCGAAGAAGAGCGGTTCGAAGTCAAAGGCCGTCTGTATTTCCGCCAGGCTCAGGGCGCGGCGGTGTTCGCCCATGGGCCTGGGATCAATCTGGGCCATAGCGGCGGGCAGCGGGGAGGCCGCCATAAATCCCGCGACGCGGGCAATCGCTTTTCGCCGGGAAGCTTTTACGAGCCACGAACGTTCGATATCGGCCATAGCGTGCTATCTCTCGAAGGTTGCATGAACAAGCGCTGGGCGCTTCTCATGCGAAATGCGTCTTCGCCATCGTCTTGTTGATATCCGACAGCTTGGCGCAGCCTGCGGCGGCGGCGACTTGGACCAGCTCTTTCTGCAAAATCTCGAACACGCGCTGGGCGCCCAGCGGGCCGAAGGCGCCGAGGCCCCATCTTGCGGCGCGGCCAAGGCTTATGCCGTTGGCGCCTAACGCCAGCGCCTTGAAGATGTCGGCGCCGCGGCGGATGCCGCTGTCGAACAGCACGGGGATGCGGCCGTTCACGGCGGCCACGATCTCCGGCAGCACTTCCAGGGTCGAGGGACCGTAATCCATCGAACGTCCGCCATGGTTGGACACGATGATCGCGTCCGCGCCGTGCTCGATCGCCAGTTTGGCGTCTTCCGGGTCCAGGATGCCTTTCACGATCAGTTTGTTGCGCGCGGCCTTGCGCACCGCATCGATATAGGCCCACGAATACCACAGTCGCCGGTCGCTGACGCGGTAGCGCACCGAACCGGGCACGGGCGGACCGCCCGCAGCCGCCTTGGCCGCCGCGGCCGCGGCGGCTTCGGCGGCGGCATTGCCGCCGCCGCCGCTGGCGGCGCGGGTTGGCCGGCCGCCCAGGTTGCGGATCAACAAGGTACGTTCATACACCGAAGCCTGCTGGTCGACGGTGACCACGATGTTGGTGGCGCCGGCATCCTGCACGCCTTGCAGCGCCGTCTGCATGGTCGTCAGGTTTTCAATCGGATAGTGCTGCTGCCACAGGGTGCCGCCGGGCGCCGCCGCCAATGCCGCTTTGGCCGAACTGGCGGTGGCACTGGCCAGCACGTCCACCATGCCGGCGGCGGTCGCGCCCTTGAACATGCCGACTTCGCCTTCGGGATGCAGCTGGTTCTGTCCGGATGACGGTCCCACGATCATGGGGAATTTCATCTTCACGCCCAGCAGCTCGGACGACAGGTCGACCTGCGATTCCGGGATGGGATTGCGCGTGGGCACAATGTCGACCCAGTCGAAGGCCTGGCGGTTGCGCCGCAAGGTGAACTCCGACCCGTCGCCATGGGCGGTATATTCATAGACCGACGGCAGCAGGTTGCCCTCGAACACGGGTTGGAAGTCGAACGACGTCCGCATTTCGGCAAGGCCCGGAACGCGGCGAACAGCGCTCAGCGGCGTGGTGGGATCCTGTTGCGCCATGGCGGCGCCGATGGGCGAAGCGGCCATGAAGCCTGCCAGGCGGGCGAGCGCCTTGCGACGCGACGGGCTGGCCGCCCACATCTTCTCGATAT
>CANGRN010000224.1 GCA_947455695.1 Alphaproteobacteria bacterium | reverse complement strand
CAGGAGAATCCGATGCACGACATCAAGGTTATTCGTGATGACGCCGCCGCCTTCGTGCGCGGGCTGTCGCGTCGCGGTATGGCGGATGCGCAGGCGCTTGCGGACAATTTGCTGAAAAAAGACAAGGCTTTTCGCGACCTGCTGGTGCGGCTGCAGGGCGAGCAGGCGCGCCGCAACGACGCCTCCAAGCTGATCGGCCAGGCCAAGGCCAAGAAGGACGAAACGGGCGCCGCCGCGCTGATGGCGGAGGTGACGGGCCTGAAGGACAGCATCCAGAAGGGCGAGGCCGAGCAGCGCGAGCTGGAAAAAGAAATTCGTGACGATTTGTCGGTGATCCCGAACATTCCGGCCGCCGATGTGCCGGACGGCGCGGATGAAAGCGCCAACGTGCCGGTCGCGGCGAGAGCGTTCGGCAAGCCGCCGGGCATCAACAATCCGAAGCAGCATTTCGAGATTGGCGAAGCGCTGGGCCAGATGGATTTCGAACGCGCCGCCAAGGTGTCGGGCGCGCGCTTTGTCTATCTGAAGAACGATCTGGCGAAGCTGGAGCGCGCCCTGGGCGCCTTCATGCTGGATACCCATACGGGGTCGTTTGGATACACCGAAGTCTCGCCGCCGGTGCTGGTGAAGAGCGCGGCGCTGTTCGGCACCGGCCAACTGCCCAAGTTTGAAGATGATCTGTTCCGTACCACCAGCGAAGATCCGTTCTGGCTGGTTCCTACCGCCGAAGTGCCCCTGACCAACTATGTCGCCGATGAAATCCTGGGCGAAGCGGAACTGCCGCTGCGCTTTACCGCCTTCACGCCCTGTTTCCGCGCCGAGGCGGGCGCGGCGGGCAGGGACACGCGCGGCATGATCCGCATGCACCAATTCTCCAAGGTGGAACTGGTCTCCATCACCACGCCGGAACAGTCGCAAGCCGAGCATGAACGCATGACCGATGCGGCGCAGGAAATCCTGAAAAAGCTGGACCTGGCGCACCGCGTCGTCACGCTCTGCACCGGCGACATGGGCTTTGGCGCGCAGAAAACCTATGACATCGAGGTCTGGCTGCCGGGCCAGAACGCCTATCGCGAGATTTCGTCCTGCTCCAACTGCGGCGATTTCCAGGCGCGGCGCATGAACACCCGCTATCGCAATGCCGAGGGCAAGGTGAAGGGGCCGGTGCATACCCTGAACGGTTCGGGCCTGGCGGTGGGCCGCACCCTGGTCGCCATTCTGGAAAACTACCAGCGGTCCGATGGCAGCGTCGCCATTCCGGATGTGTTGCAGCCCTATATGGGCAAGAAAGTTATCGGCAAAGCCTGATGCGCATCCTGGTCACCAATGACGACGGCATCCATTCTCCCGGCCTGACGGTGGCGGAAAACATCGCCCGCAGCCTGTCGGACGATGTCTGGGTGGTGGCGCCGGAGAATGAACAGTCGGGCGCCTCGCACTCGCTGACCCTGACTTCGCCGCTGCGGCTGCGCCAGCTCGCGGAAAAGCGCTTTGCCGTCAGCGGCACGCCCACAGACTGCGTGATGATGGCCTGCCTGCACATCCTGAAGGATCATGTGCCGGACCTGGTTCTGTCCGGCGTCAACTGGGGTTCCAATCTTGCCGACGACGTCACCTATTCGGGCACCATCGCCGGCGCCATGGAAGGATGTGCCCTGAATATTTCCTCCATCGCCATGTCGCAATGCTATGACGAAGGCGACCGGCATGCGATCGACTGGTCGGCGGGCGAAGTGCATGGCCCCGCCACCATCGCTGCGCTGGTGCAGGCCGGCTGGCCTGGGGGCACCCTCATCAATGTGAATTTCCCCGCCTGTCCGGCCGCGTCGGTCAAGGGCGTGAAGGTGGTGCCGCAGGGCAAGTATGACCTGCAATCCACCGAGATCCATGAGCGCACGGATGCGCGCCAGCGCGCCTATTACTGGGTCGGCCTGCGCCGCCGCAAATCCACGCCGCCCGACGACACGGATGTGGGCGCTGTGTATGGCGATCATATTGCCGTGACGCCGCTGCACCTGAACCTGACGGAGCAGGGTGTGCTGGGAACTTTGCGGGACGCCCTGAAGAAATAAAGGAAGTGTTAATCTTTGTGCGGCCGGGTCTGCGCTGGGCCCGCTGACGCGGGCGTTTGGCCGGAAAACGCGCCACTGGCGCGTTTTTATCCCGGCCAAACTGGTTAAACCCTTCTCAACTTTTCAGCGCCATGATCCTTTTCGAGACAGTGCAGAAGGCACATCCCGATGGACCGGAAGATCATATTCACCGCAGTTGCGCTGGGCGTCGCGCCCTTGATGGCCGGCTGCGCCGACACCAGCCCGCGCACCCACCTGGATTGGGGCGTCAACACCACCCTGCACACGCGTCATGTCGCCAGCAGCAAGAGCAGCGGCGCCAAGACCTACACCTATGAAGAACCCGGCGCCCGTCCCACGCCGCGGCCCGCGCCCAACTATGTCACCCGGAATGTGACGCCTTACACGCCTGTCACCAGCGCGCCTTTGGCGCCGGTCGCGGTGAGCGGCAATGCGCCGGCCTTTGCCTGGCCCGTTTCGGGCCGGGTGATTTCCGATTTCGGTTCGACCGCCAGCGGCGGCAAGAATGACGGCATCAATATCGCCACCGGCATGAGCGCGCCCATTCATGCCAGCGCATCGGGCACCGTCACCTATGCCGGCGACGAGTTGAAGAATTACGGCAACCTGGTGCTGGTAAAGCATTCGGGCGGCTACACCACCGCTTATGCGCATGCCGACCGGCTGGTCGTGTCGCGCGGCGACTTTGTCGCCAAGGGGCAGGTGATCGGCTATTCGGGCCAGACGGGCGATGTCACCAGCCCGCAGCTGCATTTTGAAATCCGCAGCAACACCACGCCGGTCAATCCGCGCAGCTACCTGGCGTCGAACACCGCATCGAACTAGTCGAGTTGCTGGCCCAGTTCGCCTGCCAAATCCTGAATGAACTGCCACGCGACGCGGCCTGAACGGCCACCGCGTCCCATCGCCCAGGCCAGGGCCCGCTTGCGCAGTTCCTCCGGCGCCAGCTTCAGCTTGTAGAAGCCGGCATAGCCTTCGATCATGGACAGATATTCGTCCTGGCCGCAGTGGTGGAAGCCCAGCCACAGGCCGAAGCGGTCCGACAGCGAGACTTTTTCCTCGACCGCCTCGCCCGGATTGATGGCGGTGCCCTTTTCATTGTCCACCAGATCGCGCGGCATCAGGTGCCGCCGGTTGGAGGTGGCATAGAAGATGGTGTTGATCGGGCGCCCCTCGATGCCGCCTTCCAGCGCCGCCTTCAGCGACTTGTAGCTGGTATCGTCCTTGTCGAAGGATAGATCGTCGCAGAACAGCACGATGCGGCGCGTGTCCTTGCGCAGGATGCGCAGCAGCTGCGGCAGGCTGTCGATATCCTCGCGGTGAATCTCGATCAGCACCAGGCGGTCTTGCCCGCGGCGCCCGTCATTGACCTGTTCGTGCACCGCCTTGACCAGGCTGGATTTGCCCATGCCGCGCGCGCCCCACAGCAGGGCGTTGTTGGCCGGCAGGCCTTCGGCGAAGCGCCTGGTGTTGGCCAGAAGCGTGTCGCGCTGGTTCTCGATGCCCTTGAGCAGGTTGAAATCCACATGCGCGACATGGGGCACCGCCACCAGCCCGCCCTGGGCCGGCTCCCAGACAAAGGCGTCGCCATCGGGCAGGCGGGTGCTGAGGGCCGGCGGGGCCAGCCGCTCCAGCGCCTCGGCAATCCGCAGCAGGTGCGCGGGCTCGCCCAGGGCGTCCGGTTTGTCGCGATTTGCCATGCTAACCCCTTGATTTACCACGGTTGCAAAGGAGGGCTGTCCCGCTATAGTCCGCCCGCATTCGCACCTTCGCCACTGAAAGTCCCAACACTATGAATACCAGTGATCCGATGTTCCAGACGCTGACCCTGGCGCTGCCGATGATCGCGATCTTCTACTTTCTTCTGTGGCGGCCGCAAAGCCAGCGCCAGAAGCAGCTGCGCAACATGGTCGACAATCTGCGCCGCGGCGATACCGTGGTCACCGCCGGCGGCATCCTGGGTAAGGT
>CANGRN010000223.1 GCA_947455695.1 Alphaproteobacteria bacterium | reverse complement strand
AGCGCCGACAGCGCGCGGCGTTCCAGATTCTGCGCCACGATATATTCCAGCGCCTGCCAGCGGGTGATCATGTTGATGCGATTGCCGACCTTGGCATTGCCCGCCACCGCGCCGATGCTGGGATCGCTGAACCAGCGCACCAGCCGCGAGATGGTGGTGCTTTCGAACTGGGTGTCGGCATCCAGCGCCACCACCACCTGGCCTTGCGCATTCTCCAGGCCCACATTCAGGGCATTGGCCTTGCCGCCATTGGGAATGGAGATCACGCCCACGCGCGGGTCGTTCATGAAATGCGACCGGACGATATAGGCGGTGTGATCCTTGGAGCCGTCATCGATCACCAGCACGTCCATGTTGGAATAGTCGCTGGCCAGAATCCGCTCGACGGTGGTGACGATAACCTTCTCTTCGTTGAAGGCGGGGATCAGCACCGTCACCTTCTGGGCCGCGTCGCCGCCGGCCATGGGCGTGCCCGGACCCTGCGCCTTTTTCCACAGCGCCAGCCCGGCCAGCACGAACAGCCGCGCCACGCCCAGCACGATGGCGCCCAGGAAGCAGTAATAAAGAAACTGGGACAGGTAGCTGATGGTCAGGAACACCGCCCGGTCGGCATATAGCGAGATGGTGAAGGGAAGAGGCGGCATCACCTCGTCGCGCTTGAATCCGCCTAGCTCGGACAACGGCACAAAAGTGTATCCCTTGGCCCGCAGGGTATCGATCAGCTGGGGCAACAGCGTCAGGGTCTTGCTGCGGTCGCCGCCGGAGTCATGCATCAGGATGACATTGCCGCGCAGGTCGGGATTGGGATTGGTCAGCCCCTTGTTCACCAGCGCCATCATTTGCGGCACGGTGTAGTTCTCCCAGTCCTGGGTATCGAGATTGGCGGTGACCTCGATATAGCCCAGCGCCTGCGCCGCCTTGATCGGTTCCAGCTCGTCGGCATCCGAAGGGCTGGCATCGCTGAGATAGGGTGAGCGGAAGAAGCGCATCGACCGGCCGGTCAACGCCTGGAACAGCCGCTGGGTGGCGTTCAGTTCCAGCCGCACCGCCGCCGCCGGCACTTCGGCCAGGTTGGGATGGGTATAGGTGTGGTTGCCCACTTCATGCCCGCTGGCCAGCACCCGCTGCACCAGGCCCGGATGCGCTTCCATCGCCGAGCCGATCATGAAGAAAGCCGCCGGCACCTTCTTTTCCTTAAGGATGGACAGGATGGTCGGCGTCCAGGCGGGATCGGGGCCGTCATCGAAGGTCAATGCCAGCTTCATCGGCAGCGCGCCGGCGCGGCGAATCACATAGCTGGTGGGCAGGCTGTCATAGCTTTCGTCCACAATATCGCCGGTGGCCGCTTCCATGGTCAGGCTGCGCGCACCAAGGGCCGGATCGCTTTCCACCCGCAGGATTTCGCCGAACCCGTCATAATCCGGATTCTCCAGATCGTTCTGGATGTGCTTCAGGCTTTCCGGCGGCCCTGCGCCATAACGGCGGCCCATCAGCGGCAGGATGGAGGGATCCTCATAGCCCAGCTTCCACAAGGCATAGCCCGCCGGGCGATACGGATCGGCGGCATGGATCTGGTTGAAGGCGGTGACGCCGTCCAGGAACCAGACCTGATGTTCACCATCGACATCATTGTAGCTGAAGTGCGGATTGTTGGTGGCCGGGTCGAACAGCACCGTGGCGCTGTTTTCGCGCGCCGTGGCCATCGCATATTCAAAACTCAGAACATTGGCGGGTTTCTTGGGCGCCCAGTCATAGGCCCAGGAACCAAGGGTAATGATGGTGCTGTCGGCGGGAAGCTGGCGCATCCGCTTGTCCAGCGCCTTTTCATACCAGTCTTGTGCCGCGATGGAACCGGCCGGGCCATCCTGGTCCACCTGGTCGTAGGCCATCAGCATCGTGTAGTCGACGATGTCGGCATAGGTGCGATAAGGCCAGTCGTCGTCGTCGAACGGCACGGCCTGGGCGATGATCCAGTCATGCGGCGCAAATTCTGCCGACATGCGGGTGAGAAACGCTTCCAGGTCCTTGTGGGCGCTCTTGGGCACTTCCTCGAAATCGATGGTCACGCCCTGCAGCTTGTTGGCGGTGATGAAGGCCATGATGTCGTTCAGCAGCTTGTCCGACCGCGCCGGGTCGGCCAGCAGCTTGGCCAGGCCGGCGCCATCCCAGCGGCCGGCATGCGCGTTCTGGACCACCGGCAGGACGGCGACGCTGGGCTTGTTGGTGCGGATGAAATCCAGCGCGCGCCGGTCCATGCGCGTGGTCAGATGCATGTCATCGCCGTCCAGGGTCATCCAGACTGGCAGCACCCAATCCAGGGTCTTGAGCGAACGCTTCAACGACGGCCAGGCCGGATCATCCTTGCCCTGCCAGTTGGTATAGAAGCCGATGGCCAGGGCGCGGCCATCCTGCGGCTTGAGGATGGCGGGCAGCGCCCGGCTGGGCAGCGCGCTTTGGGCTTTGCGCAGGCGGGCGATTTCTTCCAGCCGGCGCTTTTGCGCCGCTGCCGCCAGCCGCTGGGCGCGCGCCAGCAGGCCGGGTTTCTGGGCCCGCTTGAGCACATTGGCCGGGGGCGCGGTCACGCCCCGGCCCGGCAAGTCCAGACCGGTGACCGGCGGGGCCAGTGCCAGGCTGGTGACAAAGCCCACCAGGATGATCAGGGCCGCGATGCCTACAACCCAGGCAACCACCTTGATGCGTGCGGCACGGCGCCCGGAAGCGTCGAAGAAGATGGGCTTGTTGGCCATGGGCCTTAGATACAACTTGCGGGGGCTGGCGCGAAGAGGGGCACGAAGAGGATAAAGAGGGTGCGCGTCATGGCGTCGCCACCCGGGGGTAGGTGACGGGATACGCATGGCAGGCTGCGGCGTTCATGCTAATGAGATGTATAGCGATTCAGGGTGTTCCAAGGTGCCGTCTTATAATTGTGCGAAGTGCCCGGGCTATTGCTGCTCCTATCCCCTGATCCCCCTGACCAAGCGTGACGTGGAGCGTCTGGCCAAGCATTTCGGCCTGGACTTCGAGGCGGCCAAGAAGAAATTCACCAAGGTTGATCCTGAGGCCAAGTATGCCATGCGGCGCAAAGCCGATACGCACTTCGGCAAGATCTGCCAGTTCTTCGACACCGAGAAGCGCTGCTGCACCATCTATCATGCCCGCCCCACCATCTGCCGGGAATATCCGGGCGGCGGCTGCGGCTATTACGGGTTCCTGATGGCGGAGCGCAATTCGCAGGAAGACCCCACGCACGTGGCGTCCACCTGGAATGCCTGATGCTGCAATGCAGCAGCTAACACACGGACTTTCTTCATAAAATCGGTACGGGCCGCATGACAGGACGCGTTTCCCTGCTCTAAGGTCCGCCCCTATCACGGGGAACGGCCGTGTTTGGCCGTATCAAGGGGGACTGCTGCATGCTGGGCTGGGCGCAAAATTACGATCCGTTCAACAATCCATTGCTGTCGGCGCTGGTCGCTGCCATCCCGATGGTGCTGCTGCTGGCGATCATCGCCACCAACAAGATCACCGCCCACACCGCATCGGTCATCGCCATCGTGGTCGCCATCCTGGTGGTGATTTTCGCTTTCGGCATGCCCGCCGACCTGGCCTTCAAGGTCACCGGGCTGGGGGTCGTTTCGGGCCTGTTCCCCATCGGCTGGATCATCCTGAACGTGATCTTCCTGTACCGCCTGACGGTGGACAAAGGCCTGTTCGCGGTCTTCCAGCATTCGCTGGGTTCCATCACCCCGGACCGGCGGCTGCAGCTTCTGCTGATCGCCTTCTGCTTCGGCGCCTTCTTCGAAGGCGCGGCCGGTTTCGGCACACCCGTGGCGGTGACCGCCGCCATGCTGATGGGCCTGGGCTTCTCGCCGCTGGCCGCTGCCGGCCTGTCCCTGATCGCCGACACCGCCACCGTGGCCTTCGGCGCCCTGGGCACCCCGATTCAGGCCCTGTCGGCCTCCACCGGCTATGACCCCTTCATCCTGGGCCAGATTATCGGGCGGCAGTCGTCCTTCTTCGCCCTGCTCATTCCCTTCTGGCTGGTGTTCGCGCTGGTTGGCT
>CANGRN010000222.1 GCA_947455695.1 Alphaproteobacteria bacterium | reverse complement strand
GGTGTTCCTGGTGGTTTTCATTCCCCTGGCCTTCATGAGCCATCGTTTCAGCGAAAGCGTGAAAAATTCCCCCATCGGTCCCCTGGACCGCGCCGCCGGCGTCGCCTTCGGGGTGGTGCGGGGCATGGTGCTGGTCGGGCTGGCCTATCTGGCCTACACCTATTTCGTGCCCATCAAGCAGCATCCCCACTGGTTGACTGAGGCGCGGCTGCTGCCGGTGGTGCAGTCCACCGCCGATGTGCTGCTGTCGGTGGTTCCCGATCATCCCAAGGATTATGGCTATGACCGCCACGAGGTTGTGCGCCAGGCGCCGCCGCAGGTTGAGCAGAAAACCGCCACGCCGGCCCCAGACATGTCACCCCGCCATGACCCCATGGCAGAGCTGATCCGCGAAAATGGTAAAGCCAATAGTGTCCCCAAAACCACGCGGGAACCGGTGCAGCAGAAGAGCGCAGCCAAGGCCACGAAATCCTATGGCGCGGGTGACCGCCAGGCGCTAGACAAGCTCGTGGAGACCGGCGGAAACGGCAACCGATGACCGGCCATAGCGATCATATGTGGAACGACGATACGCTGCATGAAGAGTGCGGCGTTTTTGGCATTTTCGACCATGCCGACGCGGGCGCGCTTTCGGTGCTGGGCCTTCACGCCCTGCAGCATCGCGGCCAGGAAGCGGCCGGTATCGTCACCCATCACGAAGGCCATTTCATCGCCGAACGCCATCCCGGCCTGGTGGGCGACGCCTTCGGCCGTGGCTCGCAGGCGGCGCGCAACCTCAAGGGCCGTGTCGCCATCGGCCATAACCGCTATTCCACAGCCGGCGGCAGCCGCGCCTCGAACATCCAGCCGATCTTTGCCGACCTGGCGGGCGGCGGGCTTGCGATCGCCCATAACGGCAACCTGACCAACGCCCACACGCTGCGCCAGGAACTGGTGGGGCAGGGCGCGATCTTCCAGTCGACCTCCGACACCGAAACCATCGTTCACCTGACGGCGCGCAGCCCCAAGCAGCGTATCGTCGAAAAGCTGATCGACGCGCTGTGCCAGGTGGAAGGCGCCTTTTCACTGGTGGCGCTGACCAGCAAGAAGGTGATCGGCGTGCGCGATCCCAATGGCGTGCGCCCGCTGGTGATGGGCAACCTGGATGGCGCGACCATCTTCGCCAGCGAGACCTGCGCCCTGGACATCATCGGCGCGGAGTATGTGCGCGACGTGAAGCCCGGCGAAATGGTGGTGGTGGACAAGGACGGCATCCACAGCCACTTCCCCTTCAAGCCGCAGCAGCACCGCTTCTGCGTGTTCGAATACATCTATTTCGCGCGGCCCGATTCCACCCTGGAAGGGCGCAACGTCTATGAAGCGCGCAAGAATATCGGCGCGGTTCTGGCGCAGGAAGCGCCGGTCCAGGCCGACATGGTCATCCCGGTGCCCGACAGCGGCGTTCCGGCGGCGCTGGGCTTTGCCAATGCCGCCAGCATCCCGTTCGAGCTGGGCATCATCCGCAACCATTATGTCGGCCGCACCTTCATCGAGCCGTCCGATTCCATCCGTCACCTGGGCGTGCGGCTGAAGCACAATCCCAACCGCGCCATGCTCAAGGGCAAGAAGGTCGTGCTGGTGGACGATTCCATCGTGCGCGGCACCACTTCCAAGAAGATCGTGGCGATGGTGCGCGATGCCGGCGCCGCCGAGGTGCATTTCCGCGTCTCCTCGCCGCCCACCACCCATAGCTGCTTCTATGGCGTGGACACGCCCAACACCGATGACCTGCTGGCCCACAAGATGGATGTGGAGCAGATGCGCCGCTTCATCGGCGCCGACAGTCTGGCCTTCATTTCCATGAACGGGCTTTACCGCGCCATGGGCCAGGCCGAGCGGAACGCCAATGCGCCCAAATTCTGCGACGCCTGCTTTACCGGCGATTATCCCATCTCGCTGACCGACATCAGCGGCGGCACGCGGCAGCTTTCGCTGCTGGCGGACGTCGCCTAGGAACACCCGCATGCAACCCGGCGAAAAGCCTTCCCTGGAAGGACGCATTGCGCTTGTCACCGGCGCCTCGCGCGGCATCGGCCGCGCCAGCGCCATCGCCCTGGCCAAGGCCGGCGCGCACGTGATCTTGGTGGCGCGCACGGTGACCGGGCTGGAAGAAACCGATGACGAGATCCAGAAGGCCGGCGGCAGCGCCACTTTGGTGCCGCTGAACCTGCGCGACTTCGACGCCATCGACCGGCTGGGCGCCTCGATCTATGAGCGCTGGGGCAAGCTGGACGCATTGCTTGGCAATGCCGGGGTGCTGGGGCAATTGACGCCGCTGGCGCATCTGGAACCCAAGACCTTCCAGGAAGTGATGGAGGTCAACGTCACCGCCAACTGGCGCCTGATCCGTTCGCTCGACCCGCTACTGCGCCAGTCCGATGCCGGGCGCGTGCTGTTCGTCACCTCGGGCGCGGCGCGCAAGCACATCCCCTTCTGGGGCGCCTATGCCATGTCCAAGTCGGCGCTGGAGATTTTGGCGCTGACCTATGCGGTCGAATGCGAGCCCACCAACATCAAGGTCAATCTGCTCAATCCGGGCCCGATGCGGACCCTGATGCGCAAGAAGGCGATGCCCGGCGAAAATCCCGAAGACCTGGTCAAGCCGGAAGACATGGCCTTCAAGGTCGTCGAAATGCTGTCGCCCAGCTACACGCTGAACGAGACGATTATCAATTTCCAGAAGTGAGCGTCAGCGCTTCTTGGGCGCGTAGGGATTCTTGCTGTTGCGCACCGAAAAGCGCAGTGGCGTGCCCTTGAGGTTGAAGGCCTCGCGCAATCCGTTCGACAGATAACGCAGATACGCCTCGGGCAGCGCGTCCAGCTGGTTGCCGAACAGGGTGAAGCTGGGCGGCCTGGCCTTGCGCTGGGTCATGTAGCGGATGCGCACCCGGCGGCCGCTGATCGCCGGGGTGGCATGGCGCTGCAATGCCTCGCCCAGGAAGCGGTTGAGGGTGGCGGTGGAAATGCGGGTGTTCCAGGCGGTGTCTGCCTCGGCGATGGCCGCTTCCAGCCGGTCCAGGCCTTCCCCGGTGCGGGCGCTGGTGGCAATCAGTGGCGCACCCGCCACCTGCGGCAACAGCCGGTCCAGCTTCTCGCGCATGCGCGAAATCGCGCCGGCCTTGTTTTCCAAGAGGTCCCACTTGTTGATGGCAAAGACGATGGCGCGGCCTTCGCGGGCGATCAGGTCGGCGATGGTCAGGTCCTGTTTCTCGAACGGGGCGGTGGCGTCGATCATCACGATGACGCAGTCGGCGAACCGGATGGCCTCCAGGGTCGAGGCGACGGACATTTCTTCCAGCGTTTCGCCCGCCACCCGCGCCTTCTTGCGCAGGCCCGCGGTGTCGTGCAGCAGCACGTCGCGGTCACCCGCCTTCCAGGGCGCGGTGATGGCGTCGCGCGTCAGGCCCGCTTCCGGACCGGTAAGGGAGCGATCCTCGCCGAGCAGGTTGTTGAACAGGCTGGACTTGCCGACATTGGGCCGTCCCACAAGCGCCAGGCGCAAAGGACGGTCGAGGTAATTGACGACGACGTCTTCTTCCGGCTCGTCGTCCTCGCTGAATTCTTCTTCCTCTTCGAAGTCCTCGTCGTCGGCATCATCGGCCGGCAGGACGCCCGCCAGCGGTTCCAGCGCCGCCACCAGATTTTCCATGCCCAGATTGTGCTCGGCGGAAATGGCCAGCGCTTCGCCCAGGCCAAGGCCCCAGGCTTCGGCGGGCGGTGTGACCCGGCCTTCGCACTTGTTGGCGGCCAGGATCACCGGCTTGCCGCTCTTGCGCAGCGCCTGGGCGATGATTTCGTCGCCCGCCGTCACCCCGGCGCGGGCGTCGATCAGGAACAGCAGTGCCTCGGCCTCGGCGATGGCCGTCAGGGTCTGGGCGGTCATGCGGTTGGGAATGGAGCCGGTGGCGCCTTCCTCGAAACCCGCCGTGTCGATCAGGGTCAGCGGGATGCCTTCATAGACTGCCTCGACCGCCTGGCGGTCGCGGGTAACCCCCGGCGTGTCATGCACGATGGCGGCAGTGCGCCCGGC
>CANGRN010000221.1 GCA_947455695.1 Alphaproteobacteria bacterium | reverse complement strand
TCGACCCAGGCTGCGACCTGCGCCTTCATGTCGGCGGTGCCGCGGCCGTAGAAATAGCCATTCTCCTCGATCAGGGTGAAGGGATCGCGGGTCCAGTCCTCGCGCCGGGCTTCGACCACATCGATATGGCCCAGCAACAGGATCGCCTTGGCGTGCGGATCGCTGCCCGGCAGCCGCGCCACCAGCCCGCCTTCCTTGGGGTGGCCGTCGGCGGTGAAATAATGCAGGTCGGCGTCGGTGTAGCCCGCTTCTTTCAGATGCGCGCCCATCTTGTGCGCCAGCAAGGTGCAATCGCCCGCCGACAAGGTGGTGTTGGTTTCCACCAGCTCTTTATATAGTGCGCGAAACCGCGCCTGGCCCGGACCCGTCTGTGCCGCCGCAGGCAACGTCAAAGCGGTCGCCAGCAATGCCGTGATAAGAACTCGCATGAAAATTCCCCTCGTCAGCCCGGGACGAGGGTAGCACTCAGGACCATTTGTGGAAGGAGAAAAAGGCAGCGCCGCATAAGAAGAGAAACGCCACCATATGGTTCCATTTCAGGCTTTCGCCCAGGTAGGTGACGGAAAAGACGGCAAACACCAGCAGGGTGATGATCTCCTGCATCGTCTTGAGCTGGGCGGCGGAATAGACCTGGTGGCCGATGCGGTTGGCCGGGACCGCCAGGCAATATTCAAAGAAGGCGATGCCCCAGCTGATCAGGACCACCTGCCACAGTACGGCGCCGGGGAATTTCAGCTGGCCATACCAGGCGAAGGTCATGAAAACGTTGGAGGCCAGCAGGAGCAGGATGGGGGCAAGCGCGATGGGGATCAGGGACGTCATGGGTCAGCCGCCGTTGCAGTGGATGGTGTAGCGCAGCGCATTGGAGTGTTTGCCGTCGGCATCGATCACATAGCTGCGCATGGTGATGAAATATTTGCTGGTGCCGCACTCCCAGCCGCCGGAGGCGATGACGCCGTTCTGCAGCGATCCCGGCGCGATGTCGACGGCATAGCTGGCAGCCTGGGTATCCTTGAAATCGCCGTCGGAATTGACCAGCTCGCGGCGGCGCATCACCACGGGGCTGCGCATGACGGTGACGTGAAAATCGGGGATCACGTCCATGGGCGCGCCATTGGGGCCGATGACCGGGCCGGGATCGCGCATCCATTCCAGCAGGGGCGAGCCTGCACCGCTATTGGCGTCATCCGCGGTCTGTTCGACATTTGCCAGCTTCAGGATCGGCGTGGCGGGCGGCGGCGCCGGTTTCTTGGACCGTTTGGCGGCATCGGCCGGGGCGGCCAGCGCCAGCAGGGCGGCAATGATCAGGATTTTGCGCATCGGGACCTCGTTGACGCCAATCTAGCCGGGGCTTCCCGGCACTGATAGCCTTGAACGAACAGGGGCGGATTTTGATGCCGGTGAGCCAAGAAATTCCGGCGGACAGGGTTTTCGCCAAATGCGCGGGGCGCCTGATCCCGTTCATGGCCTTGCTCTATATCATCGGGTTCATCGACCGCTCCAATGTGGGCTTTGCAGCCCTGACCATGAACCGGGACCTGGGCTTTTCGCCGGGCGTGTTCGGGCTGGGCGCCAGCATGTTTTTCCTGGGCTATCTGACCTTCCAGATTCCCACGGCGCTGCTGCTGGCGCGGGCCGGGGCGCGCCGGGTTATATTCTGCGTCATGCTGGTGTGGGGTCTGGTCTCGGCCTCCAACGCCTTCATGCGGGACGCGCACGGATTTTACGCGTTGCGGTTCCTGCTGGGTGTCGCCGAAGGCGGCTTCACCCCCAGCATGATCTATTACCTGACCCTGTGGTTTCCGCTGTCCCATCGCGGCCGCTTCACGGCCATTTTCTGCACCGCCATTCCCATCGCCGGCATCATCAGCGGGCCGCTGTCCGGCCTGCTGCTGGGCATGGAAGGCACCCTTGGACTGCATGGCTGGCAATGGCTGTTCCTGGTGCAGGGTCTTCCGGCCGTATTGCTGGCCTTTGTGGTGCTGGCCGTGTTGCCCGATGGCCCGCATCAGGCGCGCTGGCTGAGCGCGGCGGAGCGGGGGGTGATCGCCGCCCGGCTGGACAGCGAAAAGGGCAGCCAGGAACGCGCCGTGGGGCGCGCCCTTGCCGATCCGCGGCTGTTGCTATTGGCGCTGTCTACCCTGGGCTCGGCCTGCGCGTTGTATGGCATCAATCTGTGGCTGCCCCAGATCATCCACGGCATGGGCTATTCCACCCGCGCCACCGGCTTTGTGTCCACCATCCCCTATATCGTCAGCATGGTGGCGATGGTGGTGTGGGCGCGTCGCAGCGATGCGCGCGGCGAACGCATCTGGCACACCGCCCTGACCATGTTCTTGGCCGCGGCGTCGCTGGCGGTGGCGGCGCTGTCGTCCAATCACCTGGTGGTGCTGGTGGCGCTGAGCCTGGCGATGGCGGGGGGATTGTCGGGTATCGGCCCATTCCAGAGCCTGTTGACCAGCTTCGCGCGCGGGCCGGCGTCAGCCAGCGGACTGGCACTGGTCAACACCATCGGCACCCTGGGCGGATTTGTCGGGCCCATCATCGTGGGCCTGCTCAAGGGCTGGACCGGCGGTTATGGCGCAGCGATGGCGGCGCTGGGCATCGGCCAGGCGCTGTCGGCGCTGATCGTGCTCGCAGCGGGACGGCTGATTACTGCAGCTCCAAAATCGCGTCCTTCGCCATCTTCGTAACCCGCGCCAGGGCGTCGGGCTGATAGAAGGCGATGCGCGCCTGGTACACGTCACGGCCAAAGCTTTCGGGCAGCGGCAGATAGGTTGTGGTGCCGTCCGACAGGTTGAGCACCGCCACCGTGGTATCGGGAAATTCGCGCCGCAAATCCATCTGGAATTTGCTGTAGGACTCGGCCGGCGTGGACACCAGGAATGCCTCGCCGATCCGCCACACGGTGAAGTGGAACGGGCTGTTGGGGCCGTCGCCGATCTGGGCGCGGCGGGCCAGGCTCCGTTCGATCCGCTCTATGGCAAAGCGTTCCGTGGCGGCGGCCAGTTGCGCTTCCAGCTCTTCGCGCGACGGGAAGGGCAGCAGCGGAAATTCTGTCGATACAAATTGCCCAGATAAACTTGTGCTGATCGTCTCGCGCGGTGTCAGCCGCCAGATGCCCAGCGGCGTGCCGGATTCTTCCACGCCCTGGTAGGCCAGCTGCTGGCCGGGCGGGAACATGCCCGCAAGGATGGAGAGCGCGGCATAACCCAGCTCGCGGCCATTCTGGTCGGCCACCTCCGCGTTGGCTTCATAGCTGCGGCGCGGCGTCAAATCGCCTGAAGCGCCATGCATGAAGACGCACATGGCGCCATCGGTATCGCGCTCCACCACCTCGCGCATGGCGCCGATATAATCGGGTGACAGAAGCCGGTTGCCGCCGCCCAGCGAAACCGGGTGGCAGGCATAGTTGACGATGGTGGCGCGTGTCTTGCCGTCCACGCCGGCAACGCGCCCGATCAGCAGCGTATCGTCGGCCTGTTCGGACAGGTTCAGGCCGCAGATGTCGCGGCCGGTGGCCGGGTCGACAGCATCGCGGTTGAACGCCAGCCCGCAGCGGCCATAGGCCCAGCTGACAATGCCTTCGGCAAGGGATGCGCGCGCCTGTTCGACCAGGCCGAAGCAAACGTCCGTCAGGCCATCGAGATAGGCTGTCAGCTTGTCGCCGCCGGGCCGGCCCGTCATGCGCCGGTTCAGCACCGGCAGGCTGTGGGAATGGGAAGGATGGAACATCAGCTGTTCCGGCTTCAGGTTGAAGCGCTTCAGGATCGCGCCGCGAATGGCGGCCACATCCTTGTCATCGGTGCAGCAGGAATCCAGGGTGATGAACACCAGCTCGCTCTTGCCATCGAGGGTCTGGAAATCGAGGCAGCTCGCCAGCGCCGGGCGGTGCACGCCTTCGGCCACATCATGCTTGGCGCTGCCCCAGGTGCGCGAATAGATGCCGACCGGCGGGGTGACATCGATGCGCGCCGTGCCGATACGGCCATAAAATTCGGCATGCTTGAGACGCGGCGCCATGTCGGTTCCTCCAGGAAAAGTCGGCCGGCGCTTTTTGGGCGCCGGCCGGTT
>CANGRN010000220.1 GCA_947455695.1 Alphaproteobacteria bacterium | reverse complement strand
GGATTCATCGAAGCTGACGGTGACGGCGGCGGCGAAATCCTCGCCTTTTGCGGCGCGGGGTTGCCCGCGGCCGCGCCGGCCGCCCATCAGGTCGGCAAAGATGTCTTCAAAGCCCGCCGCACCGCCCGGCGCGTCGTCGAAACTGAAATGAAACCCGCCTGCGCCCGGCCCACCGCCGCCGCCGCCAAACGGATTGCCCTGGCGGAAACCGCCGCCCCCTTGGCGCGGATCAAAGCCGCGGGGATTGCCGTCCGGCCCGATGGCGCCGGCGTCGAACTGGGCGCGCTTGTCCTTGTCGCCCAGGATGTCATAGGCGCCGGAGATTTCCTGGAAACGCTTCTGCGCCGACGCATCGCCCGCATGCTTGTCGGGGTGATGCTTCTTGGCCAGCGTCCGGAACGCCTTCTTGATCTCGGCCTCGCTGGCGCCTTTGGCGACGCCGAGGACTTCATAGGGGTCTTTCATGCCGTCCTTAACTGGGCCTTTTATGTCACTATATCAAGACCTTGGGCGTATGGGGGAACTTTTTGACTGCCCAAGCGTTCCAGCGTCGGGGCAGGATTATCTCGTATGAACAAGCCATTGATGGAGAACCGGGCCTACACGCCGGATGAAAGCGCCCGCTACCGCGTCCTGGTCGAGGCGGTCACCGATTACGCCATCTACATGCTGGACCCCAGCGGCATCGTCTCCAGCTGGAACGCCGGCGCCCAGCGGTTCAAGGGCTATACCCCCGAAGAGATCATCGGCCAGCATTTCTCGCGCTTCTATACCGAGGAAGACCGCGCCACCGGCCTGCCGGCCCGCGCCCTGGAAATTTCGGCCCGTGACGGCAAGTTCGAAGCCGAAGGCTGGCGGCTGCGCAAGGATGGCAGCCGCTTCTGGGCGCATGTGGTGATCGATCCCATCCGCGATACCTCGGGCGCGCTGACCGGCTTCGCCAAGGTGACGCGGGACCTGACCGAGCGCCGCGCTTCGGAAGAGGCCTTGCGCCAGAGCGAGCAGCAGTTTCGCCTGCTGATCCAGGGTGTCACCGACTATGCCATCTACATGCTCAGCCCCGATGGCATCGTCACCAACTGGAATTCCGGCGCCCAGCGCATCAAGGGCTACAGTCCGGTGGAAATCATCGGCAAGCATTTCTCCAATTTCTATACGCCGGAGGATCGCGAGCGGGGCATGCCGGCGCGGGCGCTGGAAACCGCGGCGCGGGAAGGCAAGTTCGAGGCGGAAGGCTGGCGGCTGCGCAAGGACGGCAGCCGCTTCTGGGCGCATGTGGTGATCGATCCCATCCGCGACGAGACCGGAAAATTGACCGGCTTCGCCAAGATCACGCGCGACGTGACCGAGCGCAAGGAGGCACAGGATTCCCTGGACCGGGCCCGCGAGGCGCTGTTCCAGTCCCAGAAGATGGACGCCATCGGCCAATTGACCGGCGGGGTGGCGCACGACTTCAACAACCTTTTGATGGCGGTGCTGGGCAGCTTGGAATTGCTGCGCAAGCGCCTGCCGGACGATCCGGCCCAGTTGCGCCTGGTGGACAATGCCATCCAGGGCGCCAAGCGCGGCGCCAACCTGACCCAGCGCATGCTGTCCTTCGCGCGGCGCCAGGACATGGATGTGCTGCCCCTGGACCTTCCGGTGCTGGTGAACAGCATGGCCGAACTGCTGGAACGCACCCTGGGCAAGGATGTGGAAATCCAGATGGAGTTTCCACCGGCGCTGGTGCCGGTTGTCGCCGACGAGAACCAGCTGGAACTGGCGCTGCTTAACCTGTGCGTCAATGCCCGCGATGCCATGCCGCGTGGCGGGCGCATCGTCATCGCGGCGCGCGAGGAAATGGTGGACTTGCGGCATGCCTCCGGCCTGACGCCGGGCCGCTATGTCTGCCTGTCCGTAACCGATACCGGTGAGGGCATGGATGCGGAAACACTGGCCCGCGCCTCCGAGCCCTTCTTCACCACCAAGGGTGTCGGCAAGGGCACCGGGCTGGGTCTGTCCATGGTGCACGGCATGGCGGAACAGATGGGCGGACGCCTGATGATCCACAGCACGCCGGGCGAGGGGACCACTGCCGAGATATGGCTGGTTTCGGCCGCCGAGGGCGCACAGGCGCCGGGCACGGTGGATGAAACACCCAGGCCGCAGGACGGCCCCCGCAAGCTCAAGGTGCTGGCGGTGGATGACGACCGGCTGGTGCTGTTCAACACCGTCGCCATGCTGGAAGACCTGGGGCATGAGGTGGTGGAAGCCGGTTCGGGCGCCGAAGCGCTCGAATTTCTGGCGCAGCAACGTTTCGACCTGGTGATCACCGATCAGTCCATGCCCCGGATGAGCGGCACCCAGTTGATGGACGCCATCGCGCAGAACTGGCCGGACACCAAGATGATATTGGCGACCGGTTATGCCGAGCTGCCGGGCGGCATCGAGGTCAAGGTGCCCCGGCTCAACAAGCCTTTCGCGGAGCATGACCTGAAAAAGGTGCTGGCCGCGCTCTAGGGCGCGGCGGGCGCCGTTTGCGGCTCGGCGGGTACCGGAGACGTCTGTACGGACTGCGCTGGCGCAGGCGTGGTCGCGGGCTTCGCCAGCGGCGGTCCCAGGAAGGCCGAACGCGCGGCGGCTTCCTTCATGCCATGGCTGGCGGCGGACGCATAAAGCTGGCGCGCGGTTTCCAGATCCTGCGGGACCAGCGGCGGCGCACCGGTTTCGTAGAACTGGCCCAGCTGGAATTGCGCCACCGGATGATTGGCGGCGGCGGCGGCTTCCAGCAAGGGCAGCGCGCGGCGCAGATCGGGCGCGCCCAATTCGCCTTTCAGATACATGTCGGCTAGATCGGCCTGGGCGGTGGGAAGTCCGGCTTCGGCGGCGCGCAGATACACTTCTTCGGCCTTGTCGGGGTCCTTGGGCGTGCCCTGGCCCTTGCGCAGCATCATCCCCAGGTTGCGCATGGCCGCCAGATCCTCGAAGCGCAGGTCCCACCAGATCTTGAAGGCCTTTTCGTAATCGCCCGCGTCATAGGCGGCGACGCCGGAATCGAATACAGCGGCGATCTCGGCACTGCCGCGGGCCGCCGCGGGCGTGACTGCGAGGCAGACGCAGAGCGTGGCAATAAGAAGTGGAAAAATCTTGAGGTTTCTGGCCATGGATTGCCAAGGCTACCCTGCCAAACGCGAAACTGCTAGGACGCACCCATGACGATGGAGACAGGTGGACCACTGGATGATGGCGGCATTGCCGCAGGCGCCGACCCCTTCGCGCTGTTCCAGGACTGGATGAAGGACGCCGAAGGCTCCGAGCCCAACGACCCCAATGCCATGGCGCTGGCCACCGCCGATGCCGACGGCGTGCCCAATGTGCGCATGGTGCTGCTGAAGGGCGTCGATCCGAACGGTTTTGTCTTCTATTCCAATTCCCACAGCATCAAGGGCGAGGAGCTGGCGTCGAACCCGAGGGCCGCGCTCAACTTTCACTGGAAGAGCCTGCGCCGGGTTGTGCGGGTGAAGGGCGTTATCGCCCAGGTCTCCGACGCCGAAGCCGATGCCTATTTCGCCACCCGCCCCAAGGACAGCCAGATCGGCGCCTGGGCCTCGCCGCAGTCGCGCCCCATGGAAGGGCGCTTTGTGTTCGAGAAGGCCATCGCCGAATACGCCCTGACGTTTGCCCTGACCAAGGTGCCGCGTCCGCCGCACTGGACCGGCTGGCGGCTGACGCCGCTGCGCATCGAGTTCTGGCGCGACCGTCCTTTCCGGCTGCATGACCGCCTGGTCTATGAACGCGACGGCGCCGGTGAGCCCTGGCGCACCGAAAGACTGTTTCCGTGAGCAGGCAGGAAAAGGCCGGCGCGCTGATGCGGCGCGCCGCCATCGCATCGGTGTCGGTGTCGCTGTTCCTGGTGGCGATAAAGACCTTTGCCTATTTCGTGTCTCATTCGGTGGCGATGCTGGCCAGCCTGGCGGATTCGGCGCTGGATCTGTTCACGTCCTGGATGAATCTCATTGCCATCCGCTCGGCACTGACCCCCGCCGATGCCGAACACCGCTTTGGCCATGGCAAGGCCGAACCGCTGGCGGGCCTGGCGCAGGGCGCCTTCATC
>CANGRN010000219.1 GCA_947455695.1 Alphaproteobacteria bacterium | reverse complement strand
GTTGAGCATGGCCTCGTCGCGCCGCGCCGCCACCAGGAAAGGCCGTTCCTGGACCTGGTTCATCCGCTCGTCGTAGAATACGGCATGGAAATGTTCCATGCCCAGCAGTTCCAGGGCGCGGCGGGCTTCCTCGACATGGACGATCTTGCCGACGCCGGAAATGTTCATCACCGAGCGCAGCAGCTGCAGGGTATGGGTTTTGGGGCCCACCAGCAGCACCCGATGTCGCGAGAAATCCGTCCGTTCCATGAAAGCGCCCTTCAAGATGCGAAAATTTGCGCCTTTTCCTTTTAAACGGGGTAAAAAGGTCTGGTTAACTCGAAGGTAACCATGCGTCCAATTCTCATCCTGCTTCTTGCGTTGCCGCTGGCCGCCTGCGGCTTGTTTCAGAACAAGGAAATCCAGAAGCTGCGCAAGTCGCCCGACTACAAGGTCGGATACCAGGATGGCTGCAACAGTGCGTATGGCCCCGATGCCAACAAGCGTCGTGACGACACCATTGTGCGCGACGACAAGCAGTATGAGACCAACCGCGCCTATCACGTGGGCTGGGACCGCGGCATCCGCGCCTGCCGCAGCAGCGGCTATTCCGGCGGCAACTTGCCCGGCGTGATACCCAGCGGTCCCGTTCCGGACCAGAATCCCGGCAATGGTGGCCGTCCGCGCGGGCTTTGAAGACAAAAGGGCCGGGCGCTTTCGCGACCGGCCCTCATGCCGTCTGGGCAGTCCTTCGGGTACTAGATGGACCGGGCGCGCGCGGCGCGGGCTTGCTGATCGGCCCTGATCTGGGCCCGCACATCGGCAAGCCCTTCGGCCACGCGGCTTTCGGAATTGAGGTGGAACACCGAAAGGATGCCGAGGCCGCCGGCACAGGCTGAACCACAATCCGCGCCCAACCGCGAGAGACCGCTAGCGGCGGACTGGATCATGGCGGGGGAGGTTAGCGCTGTGCCGGCGCCCGGGCGTCCCAGGCCAAGATCGGGCTCATGCGGCGTCAACAACGACACAAGACCGATCCAGAATACAGCCCGGAAAATCATGACAAGCCCTTCGGTGTTTCCACGCGAGGAGCATTGCCCCCACCTCTTTGCTGGGCGCTTAGCTGTTTCTTTAAATTTGAAACTAACTGGCCGTTCCTCATACCAGGATCAACGCAAGCCTGCCGGGAACGTTTCGCTTCGATTCAAAAGCGCATCGTGTTTGAATCAGATGTCCTTAAAATTTTCGCAAAATTTGAATCACCGTTAAGCACGGACCGGCAGGCAGGCTGGGCCGGCGTGAAATGGCTTTAAAACATGGGGCGAAATGGCGGCAGCGGCCCGCCAGGCTGATTATGCGGCGGCGGGGGGGAATGTGACGGTGGCGCGGAATCCTTCGCCGGGGCGGCTGTCCAGTTCCAGCGTTCCACCATGCAGTTCGGCAAAGGCCTTGATCAGGGTCAGGCCCAGGCCGGCGCCCTTGGTGTGATGGGCGCCTTCGCCGCGGCCGGCATGCTCGAACGGCTCCAGGATGCGGGCCAGGTCTTCTGCCCCCACGCCGTCGCCATTGTCTTCCACCGTAACGGTGATGCCCTCTTCGTTGGCCGAAACCGACAAGGTGATCCTGTTGCCGGTGGTAAAGCTGACGGCATTCTCCATCAGCGCATGCATCATGGCGGTGAAGACCGCTTCATCGGCCTGGATCATCAGGCCCACCGGGCAGCCGCCGGCATCGATCTCGATGCCGCGCGCCGCGGACCGCGCCAGGAAGATCTCGCGCATCATCCACAGAACCCCGCCCGCATCCATCGGCGTCAGGCGCAGGTCATAGCGGCCGGCGGAGATCTTGGTGAGGTCCATGATCTGGTTGATGATCTTGAGCAGGTTGTCGCCGCCCTGGTGCACCAGCCCGGCATATTCGCGGATCTGGGCGGGCGTCATGTTGTCCGCCAACGTCGCCATCAGTTCCGAGAAGCCAAGGATGGCATTCAGCGGCGTCTTCAGCTCATGGCCCATGGTGCGCAGAAGCGTGGTCTTGGCGCTGTTGACGCTGGCACTGGTCTGGTCCAGCCGCTGCGCCAGGTCGGCCAGGTAGGATTGCTGCTTTTCTGCCTGGGCATTGGCGTCGGCCAGGGCATGTTCCTGTTCGGCCAGCGCGGTTTCGGCGCGCACCTTGTCGGTGATATCGGTGAAGATCATCACGCGCCCGCCACTGGGGCTGGCGCGGTCGCGCACCAGATAGGCCTCGCCCGTGCTGGTGCGGATGGTGGTGGCCCCTGCCGTGTCGCGGTGGCTTTTGAACCGCCGTTCCAGCCATTTCTCGGGTGTCTCGTCCAGCACGATGCGGCCGCTATAGGCGCCCTGCGCGGCGATTTCCGGAAAGGTCTTGCCCATGAGCTGGTCCAGGGATTTCACCCCGCACAGATGGGCGTACAGTTCATTCGCCAGGATCAGCTTGTCGTCCGCGTCAAAGAAGGCGAAGGCTTCCGCCGACAGGGTGACCGCTTCCTGCAGCCGCGCCATCTGGGCGCGGGCGGCGGTGACATCGGTCCACAGCAGCACGGTGCGGCCACTTTGGTCGCGGCGGGCCTTGATTTCCACCACCCGGTGGCCGGACAGCGGCACGTCCAGAGGTGCGAACTCATGCTTCTTCAGCTGGCGCAGGCGCCGCGCGATAAAGGGCTTGGCGCCGCCGGCCAGCGCGGAAGCGGCGATCTCCCCGCCCTCGATCTCCAGCCCGATCAGGTCTTCATAGGTGTGCCCCACCAGGGTCTGGTGCGGCGGGAAGGAGCGGAACAGGTAATTGAGATGGGCATTGGCGTGCACCAGCCGTCCGTCGGCATCGAAGATGGTGATGGCGCTGCGCAGACAGTCCAGCGCTGCCAGAAGCGCTGCGGCATCTTCCGTGTCCCGCGTGTGTGCCAGATGCGCGTGCTGAAGCAAGGCCATTCCCTGTGCCGGTGACCGTTTAAGCCCAGATATTGGGCAGCTTTGCTTGCGGATTGGTTAGGGTGAGGACCCAAACTTGGTGCGGTTCAGTACCGGTTTCCCGCCAGGCCCCGAATCGCGGCATTCTGTGGCTGAAATGACGAATCGCGGCGTCATCTGGTTCGCCGGCAATCCTTGTGGAAAACTGAACGGCGGACGGCGCGCTTCAGATTTCGTTAAGTCTGCCAGACCGACACTGGCTGCACGAGGCGGCAAAGCTTAATGGCCATTAATACAAACAGCATCTCAGACCCCAGGACGCAGCGCCGGCAGTTCGTGCTGGTGCAGGCGGCCAAGGCCAGTGTGGGCGTGGCGCTGGGTCTGGCCTTTTTCGGCGTGGCGGGCCGTCCCGATTTGGCCGAAGCCATCGCGCTTGCCGGATTGGCGGCGCCGGGCCTGCTGGCGATCCTAGGGCTGACTTCCGTGCCGCTGGCGCGGCTGGAACAAATCGGGCTGGCGGGCTTTGCCGCGCTGATCGGATATCTGGCGCTGCTGACGGGCGGGATGGCATCGCCGCTGGTGGTGTGGTTCGCCCTGGTTCCCGCCGAAGGTGCATTGTCGGGCGGACGCCCGGCGGTGGTGCGCGCCGGCGTGGCGGCGGGCGCGGCACTACTGGTCGTGGCTTGCGTCCAGGCGACGGGTCATCTGCCCGCTTCGCGACTGGCCTATTCGGGCGCGCTGCCGCTGTGGGAAATCTATGCCTGTTCGGTGCTTGCCGCGCTGGTGCAGGCGGTGCTGATCGCCGCCGCCGCACAGGATCGTCAGCGCGCCGCCGATGCCGCCGCCGCCGAAGGCGCCGCGATGTACCGTTTTCTCGCCGACAATGCGATGGACCTGATCACCCGCCATTCGCCGGATGGGCGCATCCGCTTCGCCAGCCCCGCGACCGTCGCGCTGCTGGGTCGACTGCCCGACGAAATACTGGGTCAACCGATGCCGGCCATCGTGCATCCCGACGACCTGGACGCGGTGCAGGCGGCGCTGATGGAATCCAGCTATCACGGCCGCGCCGGCAGCGCCGAAGTGCGGCTGCGCCACAAGGACGGTCATTTCGTGTGGGCGGAAATCCGCTGCCGCCCGGCACGCGAAATCGCCGGCGAGCCCGCCGACATCGTGGCGGTGACCCGCGACATCTCCG
>CANGRN010000218.1 GCA_947455695.1 Alphaproteobacteria bacterium | reverse complement strand
CACATCCGGCACGCCGGTGTTCAGTCGCTCGAACAGCCAGGCGATGGCAAGCCCTTCGAAGATCGTCACCAATATCCAAGCAAAGGCGATGAACCAGCCGACGTAAAAGGCCAGCCCCCGGCCAAAGACATGCAGCACGAAGGTGAACTCACCCCCGGTCACCGGCAGGCGCGACGTCAGCTCGGCATAACAGGCGCCGATGCAGGCGACCACGATCCCGCCCAGCGCAAAGCCGATCACCGCGCCACCGGGTCCGGCGGACGCGATCCAGCTACCCGCCAGCACGCACCAGGATGAACCGATGATGGAACCGAAGCCGAACGCGAACAGCTGAAAGCGGCCGATATTGCCCTTGAGGGCGGGCGCGGACGTGTCTGTCACTAGACGGGGACTTTGAACGGCTTGGGATCGGAGAAGCGCTTCAGGACATTGGTGGTGATGCGCGCAATGTCGTTGTTGAAGTTGTTGTGATTGAGCGCCCCGATATAGGCCATGGAGCCCACCGAAAACACCGCCCCGCCCGACGGCGTCTCGAAGAAGGTCAGCGAGGCATAGCTCTTGTTGTCATAGTCGTCGCGCATTTGCGCGGCCAGCTGCGCGTTGGCCCAGACCGGAATGGGGGTGCCTTCCGACTTGGCCAGGTGCAGCGCATGGCGCGGCGTGCCGGCGTCATAATCCACCTTGTCGAATTCATCGCCCGCGGCCCCGCCGAAATGGGTGCCGTAATCGCCGATGATCTCGTTATGCACACCGGCAAAGATGAAAGCGGCGCGCGGGTTCTTCGAATCCGGCAGCACCTTGTAATAGGTGTTGCCCGACCCGAAGGTTGTGCCCGCGTAGCGCAGGCCCAGATTGTGGGTCAGCCAGGTGTGATCCCATTCCAGATTGTCCACACCGTTCAGTTCGAAACGCCGCTCGCCTTCGAAATTCTGCGGCGTCCAGTAGATTTCGTTCAGACGGCGCAGCTCGACCGCGGGAATGCCGTCATTGCGCCAGGCGGCCGGATTCTGGAAACCATTTCCGCCCAGGTACATGAAGCGGCCACCGCTGCCCAGATACGTCTTCACCGCAGCGAAGATTTCCGGCGACTGGTATTCGGGATGCTGGCCTGTGATCACGGTGCGGTAGCGCGACAAGAGGGCTGCGCCTTCCTTGTGCAGCAGGTCGTCGGTGATGATGTCGTAGGGCATCTTTTCATGTTCCAGCCAGTCCACGATCTGGCTGTCGGAATTGACCAGGTGCAGCCAGGTCTTGAACGTCACCGTCAGAAGCGGGCGGCGCCACGAAGACCGCGTCACCAGGGTGCCGTCGATATGCTGGTCGTAGAGGCCGCGCCCGAATTCGGGATGCTGCATCAAAAAGTCGATGTCATCGGCATTGAAATGGAAGGCCGGATAGCGCTCCAGCTGGGCGAAATTGCGCGTCCAGTTGGTGTAGGCCAGATAGGTGGTGGTGGGGACCAGGAAGGCGGTTGGCGCCGTCGCGGTGCCCTTGGGCGGGGCGACGAAGAAGGGCACATAATGCTCGGACTTGCCCTGCTGCAGGTGCACCGCATAGATGCCGCTCTTGAGGCCCGCCGGCGCCGTATAGGTGAAGCTGGGCTTCCATTCCGCATCCAGAAGATCGTCCTCGCGGAAATACATCGCAGAGAATTCGCCCGGCTGCTGGCGCCAGTCCTTGCTGGATGCCCAGTGATAACCCTTCATGGCGCGCTGCGGCCAGTTCACGCCGCGCCCATTCCAGGCCGCTTGTGTGGCGTCGTGGACCGTCAGTGTACCGATGCCGCGGCCGAAATCCCAGAAGCCGCGCACGTCATCGCCCGCGACCTCGTTCAGCTTCGTGGCGGTGGCGACACGGATCATGTCGGTGGGATGCAGCACCTTGCCGGAAATCCGCACGCCATCGATACGGCCATTGAACAGCGCATAGGGCGCGGGCTGGCCATTGGCCATCATCTCGCCGCTGCCGGCGGCAAACCGCATCGGCGTACCGGATGCGATGGTCCAGTCTTTAGCCAAACGGCGGGTGCCGAAAATGTAATGCCAGGGATCGCTGGTCGAGGCGAGGGTGAAATTGGGATCGGTCAGCAGCACATCATAGACGCGCCATTCCCCCGTCGCGGCGTTGAACGACGCGCCCAGCATGGTCCAGTGATTGTGCTGAATGTAGCGCGAGGTACGCAGCTTGAAATACTTGCCGCCGCCCTGGCCCACCCACAGCGCACCTTCACCGCGTTCGTCGATGCCGATGGCCCAGCCAAGCTTTTTGGTATTGTCCCATTGCGAAGCGATGAATTGCGGTCCCTTGCCCGGCAGGGTCGGCTTGACCAGCGCCACCACCGAGAAGTCCTTGGCGCTGCTGGTGACACCGGACGGTGAAGCCTGGTCGAAGGTGACATAGGAACCGGGCCACACTTTTTGCTCGCCGCCCGGATAGCTCTTGGTGAAATCGGCCGGCACCGGATCCATGCGGAAACGCCCGGCGCCGGAAAGCGTGTCGCCATTGATTACCCGCACCAGCGAGGCCTTGTAGTCGCCCGGCGCATAGGTGCTGACATGGAATGTGATGGTTTCGCCCGGCCGCACCGTGATCTGGTCGCTATAGCCGACGATGGTCTTGTTGGATTTCGCTAGGGTCAGGACATGGCCTTTGTCCGCGTCGGTCACCGCACGGCGGGGCCGTGCCGTCAGGCTGGTCAGCGCCATGGCGGGCAGCCGGGCCAGCGCGGCAAAAGCCGATGCCACCCCCATCATCAGCATGGATGTGCGGCGCGTGATATTTGTCATATCCAAGTCCCCCAGACTCTTTTTTCAATTCAGACACAGAAGGGGAAGACTGGCAACATGGCGGCGCGCGATGCGCGCAGCCCTAGGGCTTGGCGGCCGACAGGGCGGGAAATTCCAGTGGCCCGGCATAGCCGAGGTCCTTGATCTGTTTGGTCATCCTGTCCATCAGGGCCTGGGCGGGACGCGGCAGGCGGCTGTAAAGATTGACCTCGGTCATTTCGGGATTGGCGATCATGAACCAGTCATCGCCATGATCCAGAACCCAATATTCGCGGTGGATGGGAAACAGCCCGCCCAGAATCCGGTAGGCGACATCAACCTTGGTGTTGGCGCCGGGATTGAGAATTTTCAGCGGGCCGGCAACCGCCTCTTCCTTGCCGTCCGGCGTCTTGGCGTGACAGGCGTCACGTTCGGTGATGGCGCCGTCCTTGGCCTGGTAATCGGTCACGCCAGCGACGCAGCCGGCATTGAAGCTCTTGGGGGTGCGCGCGAACTCATACCAGCGCCCGGCATAGAAGCTGGCGGCGTCCACCGGTTTGGCCGGCTCCGGCGCCTTGGGCGCAGCAGCGAACGCCGCGCTTGTCATGGCCAAAATTGCCATCAGGGTCGCGGCGGCTTTCATGCTTTCTCCTACCGGCTGTGCTGGGTAGAGAGCGAACCGGGCCGGGATACAAACGTCAATGTAGCGGAATCGTCGCGCTTGAGACTGCTGCCGTCAAAGCGGAAAAGCTGGATAGCGCGTTCGGCGGCGCATTGCTGCAACACCAAGCTGCCGTCATCGCTCCAGGCCAGGCCTTGCGCCCAGTGACAGGAATCGGCCTGCGCCACAGGGGTCAAGGTGCCCGGCCCCACCGAATAGATGCGGATGATTCCGACCAGACCGTCATACTTGGGATCGCTCTTCACCGTGGAGGCGCCATTGGCCAGCACCAGCGCAGCATGGCGGCCGTCCGGCGACAGGGCGACATGCTCCGGCACCTTGCCCACCTCCAGGTTCAGGGCCAGCCTGCCGGACTTCAGATCAATCATGGTCAGGGTACCGCTCGTCTTCCTGTCCAGCGCGCCGCCGACATTGGTGTTGAGCAGCCAGTTGCCATCCGGCGTGACGGTGGCGCCATAAGGGTTGATACCGGTCGCCACGTCCCGGCCCGTGGGCGTGACATACGCGCCCTCAATACCCAGCTCCATGATCTTGTTCGCGCCCCAGGCCGTGGCATAGGCCTTGCGGCCGTCCGGCGCGAACACGACATCGGTCGGCGCCACGCCCTTGCCCAGTTTCACCTTGCCGGCGGGAGTCAGGTGCTTGCCGCTGAGGGTGAAGACGTGAAT
>CANGRN010000217.1 GCA_947455695.1 Alphaproteobacteria bacterium | reverse complement strand
CCCACCTTTGCGACCCATACCCGTCCGCCCACCGGCGATGAACTGCTGCACCAGGGCGAAAGCCGCTGGGTGATGCTCAAGGCCGTGATCCGCCCTGATGGCACCGCCGAGGTCGGGGTGTGGAAAAGCAGCGGCCTCACCGCCCTGAATGAACGGGCGGTGTCCTGGGTGCGCGATCACTGGCGCTGGCCCAAGGGCTGCGCCCCGGGCACCACCAAGCGCATCGCCATCGGCTTTTCCGGCTGGTAAGCCTTTAACTTTATTGGTCTTTGTCCCGGCCGGTGGTGCTCACCCCTGCGCCTGATGCGCTGGTAAAGTCGTCCCCAATCTCCTATATCCAGCGCCCGTTATGGAGTTTTCAACCGTGGCCCAAAGCTGGACCCCGCAAAGTTGGCAGGAAAAGACCGCCCGTCAGATGCCGGTTTACCCGGACAAGGCGGCGCTGGACCGCGTCCTGGGCCAGCTTCGGACCCACCCGCCGCTGGTGTTCGCCGGCGAGGCGCGCAACCTGATGGCGGGCCTGGGCCAGGTGGCCGAAGGCAAGGCGTTCCTGCTGCAGGGCGGCGACTGCGCCGAAAGCTTCGCCGAATTCCATCCCGACAATATCCGCGACACCTTCCGCGTGCTGCTGCAGATGGCGGTGGTGCTGACCTTTGCCGCCGGCGTGCCGGTGGTGAAAGTGGGCCGCATCGCCGGCCAGTTCGCCAAGCCGCGCTCCGACGATTTCGAGACCCAGAACGGCGTCAAGCTGCCCTCCTATCGCGGCGACAACATCAACGGCAGCGAGTTCACGCCAGAGGCGCGCATTCCCGATCCGCAGCGCCTGTTGCAGGCCAACGCCCAGTCGGCGGCGACGCTCAATCTGCTGCGTGCCTTCGCACAGGGCGGCTATGCCGACCTGCACAATGTCCATCGCTGGATGTTGGGCTTCATCGCTGACTCGCCGGCCGGCGAACAATATAGGGGTCTGGCACAGCGTATCTCCGAAACGCTCGAATTCATGGACGCGATCGGCATTACGTCCACCTCGGTGGCGCAGTTGCGCGGCACGGATTTCTACACCTCGCATGAGGCACTGTTGCTGCCCTATTAACAGGCGATGACGCGCATCGATTCCACCAGCGGCGACTGGTACGACACCAGCGCACACATGCTGTGGATCGGCGACCGCACCCGCCAGCTGGACGGTGCCCATGTCGAGTTCATGCGCGGCATCAAGAACCCGATCGGCCTGAAATGCGGCCCCTCGCTGGAGCCGGATGACCTGCTGCGCCTGATCGCGGCGCTCAATCCCGCCAACATTCCCGGCCGCCTGACCCTGATCGCGCGCTTCGGCGCCGACAAGATTGCCGACAAGCTGCCCGCCCTGGTGCGCGCGGTGAAGCGCGAAGGCGCGTCTGTGGTGTGGTCGTCCGATCCCATGCACGGCAACACCATCAAGCTGCAATCCGGCTACAAGACCCGCCCCGTCGAGCGGGTGCTGGAAGAAGTGCGCAGCTTCTTCGCCATCCACCGCGCCGAAGGCACCCATGCCGGCGGCGTGCATTTCGAGATGACCGGCCAGAACGTCACCGAATGCCTGGGCGGCGCCCAGGGCCTGAAGGAAATCGATCTTGCCGATCGCTACCAGACGGCCTGCGATCCGCGGCTGAATGCCAGCCAGGCGCTGGAACTGGCCTTCCTGATCGCACAAGGCATCCGCGACGAGCGGATGAAGCAGACAGGGCTGGCCGCCTCGGCCTGATTGTTATGGGTATTGCGCGTCTTCTTGCGAAAGGCTGGATCATTTTCTGCCTGTTCGCGGGCGCCCATGCCCTGCGCCTGGCGCTTCTGCAGGGCATGCCGCTGGATTCCTCGCTTCTGGGCATCGGCATCTGCGCCCTGCTGTTCACCGCCATGGGCCTGCTGTTCGTGGGCGGGTTCGGCGTTTCGGCCGCCCATGTTGGCGGCACGCCCTGGGCCGCCCGTTTTCGCCCCCACCACCTGATCCCCGGCTTCAACGAAGTGGTGTTCCTGCTGTTTGTGGTGCTCAGCTTTCTCAACCAGGCATTCGTCGCGCCCACCAATATCGACCGCGGCGGCGCCGGCGCGCTGCAGAACGCCATCTATTTCGTGGTGCCGGGCCAGCGGGCGCTGGTGACGTCGCTGGATGCCTGCACCATGGATGGCGGGCGGGTCTTTGCCGCGTCCTTCGCCTGGCTGTTGGCCATCATTTATCTGGCCAGCGCCGCCTCGCGGCTGAAGCTGCAGGCGGGCCTGATCCGGCTGGAAGCCGGCGACCGGCCGCAAGCCCTGGGCCCCACCTTGCGCGCCTTCCTGTTCGGCATCGTGGCGGTGGTGGGCATCCAGTTCCTGTTTGTGGGATCGGCCTATCCCTGGCTGAACTGCAGCGCCTTTGCCGATGTCACCGGCGCCCTGCTGATCGGGCTGGCGCCCCTGATGCTTGCCTATTTGATAGTCGCCGCACTGGCGTCCTTGATGGCCTCCGCGCCGGAAAAATAGCAAATGTTTCCATCGGGTTAGATGGTAACATGTCGCAACATTTGTTTGCTGGCGACTCCGGGTGTCGCGGTCCCTAATCGCCATCGACTTTGCCCGGGGAAATCAAAGCCTTGTTTCTGCGCCGCCGCGTGCCGGAGAGTGGACCGCTGAAAGCTGCCGTGATCGGCGCCGGCGTGTTCGGGCATCATCATGCCACCAAGTACAAGAGCCTGGCCCAGGCGGGGCAGGACGTTGAACTTTACGCCATCGCCGATCCCAGTGCCGAGATGCTGGCCAAGGCCCGGGCGCATCATGGCTGCAAGACCGTGTCCGACTGGCGCGAATTGCTGGGCAAGGTCGATCTGGTGAGCATCTGCTCGCCTGCCATTACCCATGCCGAGATCGTGCGCGATTTTCTGAAAGCCGGCGCCCATGTGCTGGTGGAAAAGCCCATCGCCACCACCCTGGAAGAAGCCGCCGAACTGGTGGCGCTGTCGCGCGAGGTTGGCCGCGTGTTGTCCGTCGGCCATCAGGAACGCTTTGTATTTGCCCGCACCGGCCTTCTGGACGTGGCGGAAGTCCCGCAGGAAATCACCTGCTGGCGCCAGGGTCCCTGGACCGGCCGCGGCGATGACGTTTCGGTAGTGCTGGACCTGATGATCCATGACCTGGATCTGGTGCATGCGCTGGTGCCCGGCCCGGTCGGCGACGTGCGCGCCGAAGGGCTGGTCGAATATGGCCCCCATGCCGACGAAGTTTTCGCCATTCTGCGCTTTGCCAATGGCACCATCGCCAAGCTGGAAACCAGCCGCGTCGCCAATGAGCGCAAGCGCGGGTTGCGGGCGGTCTATGCCGATGGCGTGGTGGAAATCGATTTCCTGTCCCGCACCGTGACCAACACCACGCCGCGTCCCCTGGGCGCGCTGGAGCTGGGCGATCCCCTGGGCGAATCCGTGGCCGGCTTTGTGGCCGCCGCGCGGGCCGGCACCGATGCGCTGGTGACCCCCGAACAGGCCGCCCAGGCGCTGGAAACCGCGCTGTGGATCGAGGACGCCTCGGGCGTCGCCGTGCGCTCGGCGCAACGCCGTACCGCGGCGGGCCGCTAGTACCTGTCCCCTTAGCCCTGTAAATACCGGTGATGGTGGACCGTTACCGCATTGCATTGGCACAACTGAACCCGGTGGTGGGCGACATCGCCGGCAACCTGGCGCGCGCCCGCGCCGCCCGGGCCGGGGCGATGGACGCCGACGTCATCCTGTTCTCCGAACTGTTCATTGTCGGCTATTCGCCCGAAGACCTGGTGCTGAAGCCGGCGCTGCAGGAAGACGCCCGCGCCGCGGTGGAAGAGCTGGCGCGCGATACCGAAGATGGCGGCCCCGCCATCCTGATGGGCGCACCTTGGGCCCTGCATGGCGAACTCTTCAATGCGATGGCGGTGCTGGACGGCGGCAAGATCCAGGGCGTGACCTTCAAGTATGAGCTGCCCAATTACGGGGTGTTCGATGAAAAGCGCGTTTTCCATCGCGGGCCGACGCCCGAGCCCGTGACGGTGCGCGGTCTCAAGCTGGGCATTCCGATCTGCGAAGACATCTGGAAACAGGACGTCACCATCTGGCTGGCCGATGCGGGCGCCGAGAT
>CANGRN010000216.1 GCA_947455695.1 Alphaproteobacteria bacterium | reverse complement strand
TTCCAGCCGGATGATTACGCCGCGGGGGTGGAAATCGCCTTGGGCACATGGGGGTGGCGGCGGACCCCCTTCAGCATCAGCCGCACCGCCTCGTAATGGATGGCCACCATCACCTTCAGGGTCATCAGGGGATAGCGCAGCAGCATGCGGACCAGGGCCCCGTCGGTCAGGGCCTTGCGCGCCCCGGCGAAGCTGGCGTTCAGGATCGGGCGGCCGGCTTCCTCCTCATGGATGGCGACCGCGATATCCTCGCCCGGCGGGCGGATGCGGAAATGATAGCGGCAATCGCGCGACAGGAAGGGCGAGACATAGAACTGCTTGGGACAGCCATGGCGCACCAGCTTTTTGTCGCTGCCCGCCGGCAGCACATAGGCGTGCCGTTCGTCATAGGTGTTGTGGACTTCGTAGATGATCGCCGCCAGCGCGCCCTGTTCGTCGTCGCAGAACCAGACACTGAGGGGATTGAAGACATAGCCCAGGATGCGCGGATAGCAGAGCACGCGGCGCCGTCCATTGGCCGTGATCCCCGCCTTGGCCAACAGATCGTCCAGCCAGACTTTCACGGGACGGCCATCGCCGTGATCGCGGTCCTGGAAACTGAACAGCCCGCCCCGGTTGTAGGCGAACAGGGACAGACGGCGGTCCAGACCGGGCAGCTCGTCCAGGTCCAGCAGCATGGCGAAGACCCGGTACTTGAAGCGGTGATGTCTTGGCGTGATCCGCCGGTGCATCACCCAGCCTTCATACAGGGCTGAGCCGGTCGCCGGGGCTTGCGGGGAATTCATGCTCTATCTACGCCTTTTGACCGGGGACAGATCAAGCCATTGATCCAACTCGCCCCGTGCCCCGTAAATCCGCTATGTTGGCCCATGCCCTGCGCCCCTCTTTCCCGGTTTTCCGCCCCGGCCCCCGCCGGCCGGCCGTGGTATTGCGCCTGCCCATGAAGCCCGAAGTGGTGGAAATGAACGCCCTTTTGGGCCGGGTGGCGTCGGAACGTGACCGGACGGCCTTTGCCGCCCTGTTTTCCCATTTCGCCCCCCGGGTGAAGGCCTATCTGCTGCGCCAGGGCGCCCCCGCTTCGGTGGCCGAGGACCTGGCCCAGGAAGCCCTGCTCAGCCTGTGGCGCAAGGCGCACCTGTTCGATCCGGCCAAGGCGTCGGTGGGGACTTGGCTGTTCACCATCGCCCGCAACCTGCGGATCGACGCCATCCGCCGCGAAAAGCGGCCCGAGCTGGACCCGGAAGACTTCATGCCGGACAGCGCGCCGGCCGCCGATGAAAGCCTTGTCCAGGCCGACGATGAATCCCGCCTGCGGCTGGCGCTCAAGGACCTGCCCGCCGACCAGATCCAGGTGGTGGAATTGTCCTTCTTCGCCGACAAGCCGCACAGCCAGATCGCCACCGAGCTGGGTATCCCGCTGGGCACCGTGAAGTCGCGGCTGCGCCTGGCCATGTCGCGCCTCAAGCGCGCGCTGGGAGAGGCGGAATGATCCATCACCATCCCAGTGACGAATTGCTGCTGGCCTATGCCGCCGGCGCCGCCGATGAGGCGCTGAGCCTGATCGTCGCCACCCATATGAGCTACTGCGCCATCTGCCGGTTGCGCGGCAAGAAGCTGGACAGCCTGGGCGGCGCGCTGCTGCAGGAATTGCCGCCCGCGCCGCTGGGCGAAGGCGCGCTGGACAATGTGCTGGCGCTGCTGGACCAGGTTGAGCCTTATGAACGTCCCAGGCGCGCCGCCAGCCGGGACGGCACGCCGGCGCCGTTGCGCGCCTATATCGGCGGCGATCTTTCCGCCGTGCGCTGGCGCAAGATGGGCCCGCGCCTGTCCTATGCGCCGCTGTTCAGGCGCGGCAATGTCACCGCCCGCTTGCTCAAGGGCGTGCCCGGCGCCGACAGCGGGGCGCACAGCCATCACGGCAGTGAATTTACCGTGGTGCTGCAGGGCGGCTTCACCGATGTGACCGGCAGTTACGGTCCCGGCGACCTGCAGATGATGGAAGATGGCATGTCCCACAATGTCGTCGCCGATCCCGGCGAGGATTGCATCAACCTGGCCGTGACCACCGGGCCGCTGAAGTTCGAAAGCCTGCTGCAAAGGATTGCGGCCCCTCTCTTCGGCTTCTAAAACGCTTCTTCCATTCTTTGGGAGACGCGCGTGGAACAAGTCCGCCTCGGCAACACCGGCCTGAAAGTCTCGCGCATCTGCTTGGGCACCATGACCTATGGCAGCCCCAAATGGCGCGACTGGGTGCTGGACGAACAGGCCAGCCGTCCCTTCATCAAGCGCGCCCTGGAAGCGGGCATCACCTTCTTCGACACCGCCGACATCTACTCCAACGGCGTTTCGGAAGAAGTCGTGGGGCGAGCGCTGAAGGACTATGCCGCCAAGCGCGAGGATTATGTGCTGGCCACCAAGGTGTTCTTCCCGGTGGATGGCCGCCATGGCGGCCTGTCGCGCAAGCATATCCTCCATGCCATCGACGACTCGCTGAAACGTCTGGGCATGGATTATGTCGATCTCTACCAGATCCATCGCTTCGATCATCACACCCCGGTGGAGGAGACTGTCGAGGCGCTGCATGACGTGGTGAAGGCCGGCAAGGCGCGCTACATCGGCGCCTCGTCGATGCATGCCTGGCAGTTCGCCAAGTATCTGGCCACCGCCGACAGGATGGGGATGACGAAGTTCGTCTCCATGCAGAATTTCTACAACCTGGTGTACCGCGAAGAAGAGCGGGACATGCTGCCTCTGTGCCGCGACCAGGGCGTGGGCGTGATCCCGTGGAGCCCGTTGGCGCGCGGCTTCCTGGGCCGCAGCCATGCCAACGCTCTGGACAAGCAGAGCACCCGCGCCAAAAGCGACAACATCCTGGACATGCCGTTCGACGACAACGACATGGAGACGCTGCGGCGGGTCGAGGAGACGGCGAAAAAGCACGGCAAGAACAACGCCCAGATCGCCACCGCCTGGCTGCTGGCCAAGGGCATCACCGCGCCGATCGTCGGGGCTTCCAAGATGAGCCATCTGGAAGACGCCATCGCCGCCGCCGAAATCAAACTGTCGGAGGAAGAGGTCGCGTACCTGGACGCGCCCTACAAGGCCAAACCCGTGGCAGGCAATCTCCGCTGAAACAAATAGGGCGCCGCACGGGCGCCCTTTTTTTATTCCGGTGATGGCCCTCTCTTACAGCGGCCACCAGTCGAGCTGGTTCTTGTAGGCTTCGTCCGAAGCCTTCTGCTCCCAGCCGCCGCCCAGCGCATTGTACAGCGCCAGGCTGGCTTCCAGGCGCGCCAGCTTGGTCTGCACCAGCGACTGCTGGGCGTTGAACAGCAGCTGCTGGTTGTTCAGCAGCGAGACGATGTCGATGGTGCCTTCGCGATACTGAAGCTCGGAGATGCGGAAGGCTTCGGCATCGGCCTTGACCTGGATTTCCACCAGCGCCAGCTGATCGGTGGTGCTTTTCACCGTGCCCAGTGCGCTTTCCACGTCGCTGAAGGCAGTAAAGACGGTCTTGCGATAGGTGGCCACCAGTTCCTGCTGACGCGCCTGTGCAAGATCATTCTCGGCATGGATGCGGCCGCCATCGAAGATGCTCTGCAGGATCGATGCGCCGATGCTGAAGGCAAAGCCCGCCGGGTTGAACAGGTTGGACAGCTGTGACACCGGGCCATAGCCGGCGCTGCCGGTCAGGCTGAGCGAGGGGAAGTACAGGGTGCGCGCCGCGTCCACATTGGCATGGGCCGCAAAGAGATTGGCTTCGGCCTGGGCGATGGACGGATTGCGCAGCAGCAGTTCCGACGGCATGCCGGGCTGCACCATGGGCGGGGTGATGCCGTCCAGGTTCTGCGCCTTGATGTCATAACCTTCCGGTGCGCGGCCCAGCAGGATCGCCAGCGCATAGCGGCGTTCCTTTTCGCTTTCGATCAGGCCGGGCAGGGTGGATTCCTGCTGCGCCAGCAGGGCCTGTTGTTCAGCCAGGTCCAGGTTGGAAGACACGCCGCTGTTCACCTTGGCCTGGGTGATGGCCAGGATGCGCTTGGCGGCGGCGATGTTGGCGTTGGCGATGGCGATGCGTTCGCGGAACGCCAGCACGCTGAAATATTCGTCGGCCACCTGTGCTGCGGTG
>CANGRN010000215.1 GCA_947455695.1 Alphaproteobacteria bacterium | reverse complement strand
GCCTGCCGCCGCGGTACGGTTCACGCCACCAGGACGTCTCGCGGCCATCGCGTGTGCCCGGGGCAGTTATTGGGCATGGTACAAGGCGTTGCACGACCCGCAATTCTCGATGCCGGCTCCGCCATGACGCGGATGCCGAGGTCTATTGCATGAGCCCAGGCAACGCCTCGTTATCGGAATTTTCGCGCCGTCACGGGCCAATGCGCACCGACCACAACAGCCGCATTGCGGCAGGGCTTCTGACCGGGATTCTTTATGCCTTTCTTGCCGTGCTTGGCTGGTATTGGAGCCGCGCACCGGTCCCCGCCAAGACGACGGAAATCATCGCGACATTGTTGCCGGATGTGTCGGCCAAACGCACCGTCGAGCCGCTGCCGCCATTCCTGGCCCATTTGATCCGGCCGCATGCCGAACAGCCCGCGCTTCCCGTCTTCACGATCGCGTCCGGCGCGCCGCCCCAGGCGCCCGCGCCGCTTGCGGCATCGGCGGCAAAATCCTCGCCCATGCAGGGCGGCACCGCCGGCAACGGACCCATGGGTCAGGCGGCTTCGGGCAACGGCACGGGCGGCAATGGCGGCGCATTGTCGGGCTGCTTTGACCCGGCCTGGATGCGTGCGGTGTCCGAGCGTGTGAGCCAGCTCTTCTATTATCCAAGCGGCGCTCTGGCCGTTCACAGGACGGGCCTTGTGATGGTGCATTTCGTCGTGCGCCGCAATGGCCAGGTCGACAAGCTGCAGATCGGCACGTCATCCGGTGATGAGGAACTCGACAAGGCCGCCATCGACATTGTGCGCAAGGCCCAGCCTTTGCCGCCCATTCCCGACCGGATGCATGCCGATCGGGTTGATGGTGAGCTGCCGATAAACTTCGGCGTACGACGCTTCAGTGGCGGCGCGACAACGGGAAATTGCGGTGGCTGACCGTGTGCCGGCGGATCACGCCTTTGCTACCGCCTGCGCCACCAGATCGCCCACCAGGTGGGTGGGGTGGGGACGCACCGCCGCCTCGTACAGCGAGGTCAACACCACACACACGGTGCCGGTGTCCGGATCGGCCCAGCTGTAAGTGCCGGTCGAGCCGTTGTGGCCGAATGTGCGCGGCCCGCAGGCCGGCGCGCCGACGCTGGGCGGCAGGTCGAAACCCAAACCGCTCGCCTTTACGCCGGGCGGGCTCTGGTTGGTGATCATCAGGCTTTCCGTCGCCGGCTTCAGGATTCGGCCGCGCTGGTTCAGGAATTCGTCATAGAAGTGCGCGATGTCGGCGGCACTGCCCAGCGCCCCGCCCCAGGGCGCGCCCAGGTTGCGCCAATATTCGCTGTTCCAGTTCCAGCTGTTCCAGCTTTTCTTGCCCGCTTCGGTCATGGCGGGCGCCCCCTGGCTGGGCACGGTCGTGCTGTTGGCCCGTCCGCGCAGGCCATAGCCGGTGTGGCGCATGCCCAGCGGCTTGAACACACGCTCTGCCACGATGTCGGGAAAAGGCTTGCCGGTGATCTTCTGGGCGATTTCCGCCGAAAGAAGAATGCCCATGCTGGAATAGGAGTATTTGCTGCCCGGCACGAATTTCAGCGGCGCCCGGATCGCCCCTTCGCGATAGTCCGAAAGCGGCGCGTGCTTTTCGCGCAGCATCTCGTCATCGGCCAGCATGTCGGGCAGCCCGCCGGTATGGGTCAGGCAGTGGCGGACGGTGATGGTCTCGCGCCCCTCGCCGGTGAAAGCGGGAAAGAACTTCACCACCTTGTCGTCCAGCGAAAGCTGGCCGGCATCCACCAGGGTCATGACTGCCGCCGCCGTTATCGGCTTGGTGATGGACGCCAGCAGGAATACCGGCTCCGGCCCCTTTTCGCGGCTTTGGGCGGTGCCGAAATTGCGGGCGTATTTGTGCGAACCATGCGTGACCAGGATGGAGGCGCCCTGCACCCGGCCGTCCGCGATCCAGCCATCCATCACCTTGGCGGCTTCATCCAGCTTGGCGGTATCCCACTTGCCGGCGGGCTGGGCGGTGGCCGGTGTTGCGATCATGGCGGCTGCCCCTGTCAGCATGTCCCTGCGGTTCATTCCCGTCCCCTTTTTTGCCCTTGCCTGTTCCTACCACGCCCATCCAAAAACCGCATCGGTTCATAGCCAGTTTGGAGTTGGCCGCTGGGGGCAAGACCGCTAAAAACCCGCGACCATCACCGCATTGCACAAGGACAAGAAGTCATGAGCAACATGTCGCCCACCGAAATGGCGCAGATCCTGGCCAAGGGCCTTCTGTCCTTCCCCGTCACCCATTTCAACAAGGACTTCCAGTTCCAGGAAGGCCCTTACCGCGAACATTGCGCCTGGCTGCTCAGCTTCAAGCGCCTGACCGGATTGTTCGCCGCCGGCGGCACCGGCGAGTTCTTCTCCCTCACCCCGTCGGAAGTGGAAACCGTGGTCACCGCCGCGGTGAAGGAAACCAGGGGCCAGACCCCGGTGATCGCCGGCTGCGGCTATGGCACCGCCATCGCGGTCGAGCTGGCCAAGTCCGCCGAGAAGGCCGGCGCCGATGGCCTGTTGCTGCTGCCGCCTTACCTGATGGTGCCGAACCAGGAAGGCCTGATGGCGCATGTCGAGGCGGTGTGCAAAGCCGTGAAGATCGGCGTCATCGTCTACAACCGCGACAATGCGGTGCTGACAGAAGACAGCCTGGCCAAATTGTGCGACCGCAATCCCAATCTGGTCGGCTTCAAGGACGGCGTCGGCGACATCGAGCTGATGATGCGCGTCTATGCCAAGATGGGCGACCGTCTGACCTATGTCGGCGGCCTGCCGACGGCGGAAACCTTCGCCCTGCCCTATCTGGAAATGGGCGTGACGACCTATTCCTCGGCCATCTACAATTTCATGCCGGAATGGGCGCTGTCCTTCTATGACGCGGTGCGCGCCAAGGACCAGGCCAAGGTGATCAAGGGCCTGAAGGAATTCGTGCTGCCCTATATCGCCATCCGCAACGAGAACAGGGGTTATGCCGTGTCCATCGTGAAGGCCGGCATGACCGCCATCGGCCGCCCGTCCGGCCCGGTGCGCGCGCCCCTGACCGACCTGAATGCGGACCAGTTCGCCCGCCTGAAAAAGCTCATCGAAGCCACCAAGCCGGTTTGAGGCCCAACCCTTTCCCGCTATAGGGTTGGGCCATGACAGGCCCCTCCTTCTGGTCCCAGTTCGAACTGCGCCAGCTTCGCTGTTTCGTCGCCGCCGCCGAGGAACTGCATTTCGGCCGCGCCGCCGCGCGCATGAACATGACCCAGCCGCCGCTGTCGCGGCAGATCCAGCTTCTGGAACATGTGCTGGGGGTGCGCCTGCTGGACCGCACCAGCCGCGCGGTGAAGCTGACCCCGGCCGGCCGGGTGTTCCTGCTGGAAGCGCGCCGCATCCTGCGCCTTACCGAAAGCGCGGCCCTGGCCACCCGCCGCATCGCGACGGGCGAGGCCGGGACCATCACCCTGGGCTTCACCGCCGCCAGCGGCTACAGCTTCCTGCCGCGCCTGCTGCTGCAACGCGCCAGCCATGCCCCCAACATCGATGTGGCGCTGAAGGAGATGGTGTCGTCCGAACAGGTGGAAAGCCTGGTCACCGGGCGCATCGATGTCGGCCTCTTGCGTCCGCCCATCGCCCGCAGCGAATTCACCACCCTGAAAGTGGCCGAAGAACATCTGGTGGCGGCTTTGCCGATGGGCGACCCGCGCCTGTCGGAAGCGACCCTCACCCTCAAGCATTTCGACCGCCAGCCACTCATCATGTATGCGGCCGATGGCGCGCGCTATTTCCACGACATGCTGGCCGGCCTGTTCGAGGCCGCCGGCGTAGCGCCTGTCACCATCCAGTCCCTGGCCCAGATCCATTCCATGCTGGCGCTGGTGCGCGCCGGCATCGGCGCCGCGCTCGTGCCGGAAGCCGCCATGTCATTGCACTTCGATGACGTGCAGTTTCGGCCGGTAGAGACCAACCCGCCCGCGCCGGTGGAACTGTATGCCGCCTGGCGCAGCGACAACGACAATCCCGCGCTTTCAGCCTTCCTGGACCTGCTGCGGACCGAACCCGATCCCGAAACGCTCGACGCACTCGCAGCATCGGAATAGCCGCTCCGATCAATGCTAAGCGGGCATTGATC
>CANGRN010000214.1 GCA_947455695.1 Alphaproteobacteria bacterium | reverse complement strand
GCCGCCTCGGCGCCTGTCGCCTCCGCACCGGCGCCCGTCCGCGCTGCCGCCATGGCGCCGCCGCCTGGCGCCGAACCGGCCGTCCCCGCCGTTCCCATGACCGCGGGCAGCCGCATGGCCATGGCGCAGCCGTCCGATGCCCAGCTGGGCTTCAAGCGTTCCTCGGCGCCGCCGCTCAATGCCAGCGTCGCCCAGTGGGTTTCCCCGCCGATCCTGGCGCACTACCGCCAGACCGCCGCCATGGCCGGCAGCGCCGGCACCGGCACCCCCGCCGTCGCAGCCGTGCCCGCCGTCTCGGGCCGCGGCAATCGCGACGTGGGCGGTCCGTCCATGTCGGGCGATGTGGTCGCCAACCTGGATGCCATTCCGGGCACCCCCGCCGGCATGGCCGCCGCCATGAATGGTGGAGTTCCCCCCACGGCCATCGTCTATTTCTCCGGCGACGGCACCAGCCTGCCGGCCGCAGCCCGCACCCAGGTGCGTGACGCCGTGGCCGCCTTCAACGCCCTTGGCGGGCAGGGTTCCATCAAGGTCGTGGGCCATGCCTCCAGCCGCACCGCCAACATGCCGGTGGAGCGCCATCTGGAAGTGATCTTCCAGAAGTCCCAGGCGCGCGCCAATGCCGTGGCCCAGGCCCTGATCCGGGCCGGCGTTCCGGCCGACAAGGTGCGGATCGAGGCGGTGGGCGACAGCCAGCCGGTCTATTACGAATCCATGCCCAAGGGCGAAGACGGCAACCGCCGTGCAGAAATCTTCGTTCAGGGCTAAGGCTGCGTGGCGGGAATAACGGTTCCGCGCCAAAACCGCCGCAATTAACCCAATAATGATTGCGCCCCGGGGCTGAATCCCCGATTCTGCGCCTTCATCATCATTTCGTTAGAGCCATGGCCCCCACCACCGATTTTTACCGCATCAAGCGGCTGCCGCCCTACATCTTCGAGGAAGTAAACCGCCTCAAGGCAGCGGCGCGCGCGCGGGGCGAGGACATCATCGATTTCGGGATGGGCAATCCCGACATGGCCACGCCCGATTACATCGTGGACAAGCTGTGCGAGACCGCGCGCGATCCGCGCGCCCACCGCTATTCGGCCTCGCGCGGCATCAAGGGCCTGCGCAAGGCGCACTGCGCCTATTACGAGCGCCGTTTCGGGGTGAAGCTCGATCCCGACAAGGAAGTGATCGCCGCGCTGGGCTCCAAGGAGGGCTTTGCCAATCTGGCCATGGCCATCACCGCGCCGGGCGATGTGGTGCTGGTACCCAATCCCGCTTACCCGATCCATGCCTTCGGTTTCATGATCGCGGGCGCCGCCATCCGCCATGTGCCCGCCACCTCGCCGGAGGAATATCTTTCGCGCCTGGGCGCGGCCACGCGCCATTCGGTCCCGTCGCCGCTGGCCTTGGTGGTGAACTATCCGTCCAATCCCACCGCGCAGGTGGTGGATCTGGATTTCTACAAAGAGATCATCAAGTTCGCCAAGAAGCACGACATCTGGGTGCTGAGCGACCTGGCTTATGCCGACATCTATTTCGACGACAACAATCCGCCGCCCTCGATCCTGCAGGTGGACGGCGCCAAGGATATCGCCATCGAGTTCCAGTCTCTGTCCAAGACCTATTCCATGCCCGGCTGGCGCATGGGTTTTGCGGCGGGCAATGAAAAGCTGATCGGCGCGTTGGCGCGCATCAAGTCGTATCTCGATTACGGCGCCTTCACGCCCATCCAGGTGGCGGCGGCTGCGGCGCTGAACGGGCCGCAGGACATGGTCGATGAAATCCGCGCCGTGTACAAATCGCGCCGCGACGTGCTGGTCAAAAGCATGGCGGCAGCGGGCTGGGACATCCCTTCGCCCTCCGCCTCGATGTTTGCCTGGGCGCCGGTGCCGGAAAAGTACAAGGCGCTGGGCTCGATGGAATTCGCCAAGGACCTGCTGATTCACGCCAAGGTCGCGGTATCGCCGGGCATTGGCTTTGGCGAATATGGCGAAGGCTATGTCCGCGTGGCGTTGGTCGAGAATGAGCACCGCATCCGCCAGGCGGCGCGCAATGTGAAGAAGTTCCTCACTTTGGGCACCAACATGGCGCCCAAGGATCTGGCTTCCGCAAAATGACGGCACCGTTCAAGATTGCCATCGCCGGACTCGGCACGGTCGGGGGCGGCGTGGTGAAAGCGCTTGCCGCGCGCGGCGAGGAATTGTCGCGCCGCGCCGGCCGCACGCTGGAAATCATCGCAGTTTCTGCCCGGGACAAGAAGAAGGCGCGTGACTTCGCGGTCACCGGCTGGACCGATGATGTGTTGAGCCTGGCCAGGGCCGACGCCGATGTGGTGGTCGAACTGATCGGCGGCGAGGAAGGCATTGCGCGCCAGCTGGTGGAAACCGCGCTGGCAAATGGCAAGCATGTGGTGACCGCCAACAAGGCGCTGCTGGCCAAGCACGGCCTGGCGCTGGCGCAACTGGCCGAGAAGAACAAGGTCACCTTGAAATTCGAAGCCGCCGCGGCCGGCGGCATTCCGATCGTCAAGGCGTTGCGCGAAGGTCTGATCGCCCATGGCGTGGATGCGGTGAAGGGCATCCTCAACGGCACCTGCAATTACATCCTGACCGAAATGGAATCCTCGGGCCGCGCCTTTGATGATGTACTGAAGGAAGCGCAGGCCAAGGGCTATGCCGAAGCCGATCCCACGCTGGACGTGGGTGGCGGCGACACCGCGCACAAGCTGGCGCTGCTGGCGGCCATCGCGTTTGGCACCGCGCCGAACCTGGATGCGGTGGCGGTGGAAGGCATCCAGCACATCACGCCGGACGACATCGCCTTCGCCAGCGAATTCGGATTTCGCATCAAGCTGCTGGGCGTCGCGCGCCGGGTGGATGGCAAGATCGACCAGCGCGTCAATCCCGCGATGGTGCGCGTGCGTTCGGCGCTGGCCAATGTCGGCGGCGCCGCCAATGGCGTGTCGGTGGATGCGGGCGAGGCGGGCACCTTCTTCTTCTCCGGCCGCGGCGCGGGCGAAGCGCCCACCGCCAGCGCCGTGATCGCCGATATCGTGGAAGCGGCTTGCGGCGCACCCAGCCCGGTGTTCGGCCGCCCCGTGGCGGATCTCAAGCCCATGACCCCGGCGGACGGCAAGGCCGCGGTATCGCCCTGGTACCTGCGCTTCGAAGTGCTGGATGTGCCCGGCGTCCTGGCCTCCATCGCCGGAAACCTCGCGGAGGCCGGTGTTTCCATCGAAAGCATGATCCAGCGGGTGCGGGCCCCCGGCGCGCCGGTGACGATTGTCATGATTACCCACGAAACGTCACAGGCCAGCGTCGAGCGCGCCTTGAAGGCCATTGGCGCTTCCGACAAGGTGCGGGGCCGTCCCTGCATGATTCCCATGGAAACGGCCTGAGCGCCCAATAAGAGAATAACGAGATGACCCAAGTCCGTCCGCCCGCCCAGAGCAAGCCGCTGGACCGGGCCTTTGCGCTAGAAGCGGTGCGTGTCACCGAGGCCGCCGCCATCGCCGCCTATCACCAGATCGGGCGCGGCAACGAACATGACGCCGACCATGCGGCGGTCGAGGCGATGCGGCTGGCCTTCAACGCCCTGCCGATCGACGGCACCGTGGTGATCGGCGAAGGCGAACGCGACGAAGCCCCCATGCTGTTCATCGGCGAGAAGGTGGGGCAGGGCGGTCTTGCAGTCGACATCGCGCTCGATCCCCTGGAAGGCACCACCTTGACCGCCAAGGCGATGGCCAATGCACTGGCGGTGATGGCGATGGCCGAGCCTGGCACCATGCTGAATGCGCCGGACACCTACATGGACAAGATCGCCATCGGTCCGGGCTATCGTGACGGCCTGATCGACCTGGATGCCGAACCCGCGGACAACATCAATGCCATCGCGAAAGCCAAGGGCTGCCGCGCCGACGAGATCACGGCCCTGGTAATGGACCGTCCGCGCCATGAGACGCTGATCGCCAAGATCCGTGCCTCCGGCGCCAAGGTGAAGCTGATCACCGACGGCGACGTGGCCGGCGTGATCGAAACCACCGATCCTGCCACCAATGTGGACATTTACCTGGGGCAGGGCGGCGCACCCGAAGGCGTGCTGGCCGCGGCTGCGCTGCGCTGCGTCGGCGGCCAGATGCAGGGCCGGCT
>CANGRN010000213.1 GCA_947455695.1 Alphaproteobacteria bacterium | reverse complement strand
TGCGGTCCCTGGCGCTGGCGGCGGCGATCCTGCTGGTGCTGCGGCCCGAAGCCATCGCCGAACCCGGCTTCCAGATGTCCTTCGCCGCGGTGGTGGCATTGGTGGCCGTGGCGGAATGGGAGATGCGGCGCCAGCGCACCACGCCGCGCGGGGCGTTGCATCGCTATGCCCATGGCATCGTGATGACCAGCCTGGTGGGAAGCCTGGCCACCCTGCCGTTCGCGCTGTTTCATTTCGAGCGGGCGACGCATTACGCGGTGCTGGGCAACCTGATCGCCATGCCGGTGATGGGTTTCTGGGTCATGCCGGCGGCGGCGCTGTCGGTGGCCCTGATGCCGCTGGGACTGGAACGCTGGCCGCTGCATTTCCTGGGGCAGGGCATTGCCGTGATGGTGGCGATGGGCCGCTGGGTATCGGGGCTTCCTGGTGCGGTATCGCTGGCGCCGGCCATGCCGCTGAGCGCGCTGGTGCTGATTTCGCTCGGTGGATTGTGGCTTTTCCTCTGGCGGACGCGTTGGCGCTGGTGGGGTGTGGCGCCGATCGCCGCCGGCGCGGCGCTGGCCTGGTTCGCGCCCTTGCCGGACATGCTGGTGGCGCCCGATGGCGCAACGGTCGCCTTGCGCGGCGCGGATGGAAAGCTGCATTTCCTGCGCAAGCCGCGCGACAAGTACGCCGCCCGCGACTGGCTGCGGCGTGACGGCGATACGCGCGAGATCGAGGATGCTATCGGCCTGCCGGGCCTGAAGTGCGACGGCCTGGGCTGCGTGGTGAAGGACCGGATCGTGATCGCGGCCTCGCTGCGGCCCGAAGCGTTCCTGGAAGACTGCGTCTGGGCACAGATCGTGGTCAGCACGGCCACAATGGACTGCAAGGGTCCGGCGGTGGTGATTGATGGCAAGGCCGCAGCCGGCGGGCAGGGCTGGCGCATCACCCTGTCGCCCACGCCGTCAGCCATCAGTGTACGGAGCTATCGCGGGGATCGGCCCTGGGCGGCCAATTTGCTTTGACGGAGTTTGGACCCGCACGGCTTGTACAGGCGTTGAACCTCTGTGCCCCTTATGGAGAGCAAAATGGGACAGAAGGTTACAATCACGGAAATGGAAGAAGTTCCCCTGGGCGATGGCGTCAAGCTGGTGCGCGACGTCACCGAGAAGCCGGAGACGGATCATGTCGAGACCGTCAAGAAGACGGTCACGGTCGAGGAAAAGACCGTCCGCGAATAGTGGCGCGTCCAGCGCCTGTTCGAAAGCCCCGCAGCCTGCTGCGGGGCTTTTCGCATGTCCTCAATACCGGCGGATCAGCCCGACCAGCTTGCCCTGGACCTTAACGCGGTCTGAGCCATAGAGGCGCGTCTCGTAGGCGGGGTTGGCCGCTTCCAGGGCGATGGAATCGCCACGGCGGCGCAGCCGCTTCAGGGTGGCTTCTTCATTGTCCACCAAGGCGACGATGATCTCGCCGGTGTTGGCCGTGTCGGATTCCTGGATGATGACGGTGTCGCCGTCCAGGATGCCGGCATTGATCATGGAGTCGCCGGTCACTTCCAGCGCGTAGTGGCTGCCCTTGCCCAGCATGCCGCCGGGCACGGGAATATCGCTCACCTTGTTCTGCAGTGCCTCGATCGGGGTACCGGCGGCGATGCGCCCGACCAGGGGCACATTGACGGCGCCTTCGCCGCCTTCGCCATAGCTGCGGCGCGGGGCAGGCGAACGTGTATCGGCCAGGCGGATATCGCCGCCCCGGCCATGGCGGATGCCGGCGCGCTGGACCTGGCTCCGGGTGGTGGCGGGACGCAGGGTCTCGGCCATGTTGTCGGGCAGCTTGAGCACTTCCAGGGCGCGGGCGCGCTTTTCCATGCGGCGCAGGAAGCCGCGCTCTTCCAGGGCGGTGATCAGGCGATGGATGCCGGACTTGGACTTGAGGTCCAAAGCCTCCTTCATTTCGTCAAAAGAGGGCGGCACGCCGCTTTCGCGCACCCGTTCATGGATGAACATCAGAAGTTCGTACTGCTTGCGCGTCAGCATGCGCTTTTCCCTCTCCAGGCTGCGCCAGCCCTCCAAAAGGGGCGGCGAACAAAGCCGGTACATACGCGAATCGTTCTACTTTAGTTCCACCCCTCCGTCAACGCAGGTACGAAGGTTGGCAACATTTCATGGAACGTAATCTTTGGAGTTCCCGTTAGGCCTTTTGTTGGGGCCTTGAAGGAGATTTCACATGAGAATTAGAACCGCTTTGCTGGGCGCCATCTCCGGCGCGGGTGCACTGATGGCGCTGGCTGCCCCGGCCTCCGCTTATATCGTCTGCAATCGCGAAGGCGATTGCTGGCACAGCGAAGCCCGCTACAACCGGCCTGGCGTGACGTTCGAATATCATCCCGATGACTGGTACTTCCACCGTACTTGGGATCGTGATCGCTGGGACCGCTATCGTTATCGCGCCTGGCGCGATGACTCGGCCCGTGGCTATTGGCGCAACGGCGTCTGGATCACCTTCTGACGTTTTGATCGTCGCGTGAGTCGCTGGAAGGGCGGCGGAACCTGATCCGGGTTCCGCCGTTCTTCTTTTTGGGAGGCGGTTTTCACCTCATGATGGAGACTTCCATGAAGACCAGAATTCTTGTCCTTGGCGCGGTCGTCGCCGCCGGCGCCATCGCCACGATGGCAGGCCCGGCGTCCGCCCGCATTGCCTGCAACCGCTTTGGCGATTGCTGGCATGTGACGGACCGGTATGAGTATCGCCCGGCGTTCGGCATTACCGTGCATGACGACAACTGGCGTTGGCGCCATCACGACCGCTATCGCTGGCGTGAGCATGAAGGCCGCGGCTATTGGGGCCGCAATCACGTCTGGGTTACGTTCTAACCCGTTCGAGCTGAAGGAAAGGGCGGTCCGCAAGGGCCGCCTTTTTCTTCAGGACGCGAAGAAATCCTGCACGGCACACCCGGCGGCGCGCGCCAGTTTTTCCAGGCTGTCCTGCGGCAGGGTGCGCGTTGTGCCCGCCAGGAAACCCAGGATCTGGGCTGCCGGAATGCCGGCGTCGCGGGCCCAGACCGTGGGACTGAGACGCCGCGCCAGCATGAAGTCGCGGAAGCCCTCGCGCTGCTGCGCGATTTCCTGACCGCGCGGCATGGTGACTTCGCCCATCAGCACCTTTGGACTGGCAAAGCGCGAGCTTGTCGTGCGCACCGGGGCGGCGGGTTCGGGGCGCGGCTTGTCGGGAACAGCGGAGGATATGTCCCGATGTTCGGGCGCGGCATTCAACGGATGGCCGCGCATGCCGGCCGAGCGGCGCGGTCTGTCGTTCACTGGAATCCGTTGCCCAGCAGCAGGCGGGTGGCGGCGGTGACGTCCTTCTGGCGCATCAGGCTTTCACCCACCAGCACGGTGGTGACATGCGCGCCGGCCAGGCGCTTGAGGTCGGCGGGTGCGCTGATGCCGCTTTCGGCCACCACCAGCACGTCCCTGGGCACCTTGGGCGCCAGCCTCAGGGTCACGCCCATGTCGGTGACAAAGGTCTTCAGGTTGCGGTTGTTGATGCCGATCATTTCGGCATCCAGGTCCAGCGCCCGTTCCAGCTCGGCTTCGTCATGGACTTCCACCAGCGCGTCCATCTCCCAGCGCGCGGCTTCGTCCAGCAGCGCACGGGCATGGTCGTCGTCCAGCATCGCCATGATGATCAGAATGCAGTCGGCGCCCCAGCTGCGCGCTTCCACGACCTGATAGGGCTCGATCATGAAATCCTTGCGCAGCACGGGCAGGCGGACAACTTCGCGCGCCTGGGCCAGATATTCCGGCTTGCCCTGGAATGACGGTTCGTCGGTCAGCACCGACAGGCAGGCCGCGCCGCCTTCTTCATAGGCCATGGCCAGGGCCGGGGGATCGAAATCGGCGCGGATCAGGCCCTTGGAGGGCGAGGCTTTCTTGATCTCGGCGATCAGGCCGTATTCGCCGCCGGCCTTCTTGTCCTGCAGCGCGGCGATGAAGCCGCGCGGCGGCTCGACATCCTTGGCGCGGGCTTCTAGCTCGGCGCGGGTGTCTCTGGACTTGGCGGCCGCCACTTCCTCTTTCTTGTAGTTGAAAATCTTGTCGAGAATGCTCATGCCCGTGACGCTTCGATCAACGCGTTCAGCCTGGCCTTGGCCGCACCTGCGTCCAATGCTTGTGCCGCCAGGCCT
>CANGRN010000212.1 GCA_947455695.1 Alphaproteobacteria bacterium | reverse complement strand
GGCGTCGCGGCCCTTGGTCAGGTCCAGCAGCTGGTTGCGGGTCAAGGCGATCTTGGGCCGCTCCAGCAGGGCCGAAAGCAGGCGGAACTCCCCGCTGGACAGGGGCAGGGCCACGCCATCGGGTCCGATCAATTCGCGCTGGCCCGTATCCAGCATCCATTCGCCAAAGCGCACGCGTTCGGCGCCCGGCGGCTTCTGCCGCGGCGGCAGGGCCTGGGTGCGGCGCAATACGGCGGCGACACGCGCGATCAGTTCGCGGGGCGAAAACGGCTTGGCGATGTAATCGTCGGCGCCCATTTCCAGGCCGATGTTGCGGTCCACTTCCTCGCCGCGGGCGGTCAGCAGGATAACGGGAATCTGGGTTGTCTCGCGGATGGAGCGGCACAGCGACAGGCCGTCTTCGCCCGGCATCATGATATCCAGCACCACCAGATCGATGGCGGCGCCCTTCATCACCTTTCGGGCGGCGGCGGCATCCTGGGCCGTGGTGGCCCGGTAATTGTGCTCGCGCAGATAGCGCGCCAGAGGCTCGCGAATGTCGCGCGCATCCTCGACAAGCAGGATGTGCGGCTTGGCTTCTTCCTTGATCATGAGCCGCAACTTAGAAGGCACCGCACCACCTCAAGCAAACAAAGGTTTGTCTTAAACCTTGTCAGTTACATCAGTCTGGGTGATTTGCGCCAAAAAAGAAATCAGTCCAACGGGCAGGCACGTCAGGACGACAGCACCAGAAGGAGCGCCAGGATGGCCAGGACCCCGGCCAGCCCAAACAGCCAGGGCGGGGGCAGGGATTTGCGGGGTTTGGGCGCCGTCATGCCGATTTCCTAAAGCCGGAACAGGCATTTGGCCAGACCCGGGCGGGCCCCCCTTTCCGGGCGGGTTCCATTGGGGCAGGATTGTGGCGAACTCTGCTCACAGTGCGGAGAGGGGAATGGAAACAGACGCCGGGGCGCTGACCGTCACAGGTCAGATCAAGTGGTTCGACGCCCACAAGGGATATGGCTTCATCACGCCCAGCGCGCCGCCGGGCGCGGGCGATATCCTGTTGCACCAGACCTGCGTGCGCCAATCCGGATTTCGCCAGGCCGTCGAAGGCGCCTCGGTGATATGCGAGGCGGTGAAGGGCCCGCGCGGCCTGCAGGCCAGCAAGATTATCAGCCTCGACAATTCCACCGCCCAGGTGATGCCATCGGCGCCTGCCGCCGCGCCGCGCTATGTCGCCGAGCCCAACGGACCGGCCTTCGAAGGCATCGTGAAGTGGTTCAACCGCGCCAAGGGGTACGGCTTTGTCAGCCGCGGCGCTGGCACGCCCGACATCTTCATCCATATGGAAACCTTGCGCCGCTGCAATGTGCGCGAACTGGCGGAAGGCCAGAAGGTCAGGGTCCGGGTCGGCGACGGCCCGAAGGGTGAGCTGGTCGCCGACATTGCGGTGCTGGACAGCTGAATTGCTTTTGGCCCTTGTGGCTGGCAATAAACCCATCATGCGCGCCCTGGCTATTTTCCTGCTGCTTTTGCCCAATGTCGTTGTGGCGGCCGAAAAATGCCCCCTTCCCAGGCCGCTGACCTTCCATGTGGAAAAGGAAATCCGCCGCGACACGGTGGGCTTCACCGAAGGGCTGGAGTTCCGTGACGGCGCGCTGTGGGAATCGACCGGCGATTTTTTCGGCGACAGCCGCATCAATCGCATTGATCCGGCCACGGGCCATGTCTCGAGCCTGGTGAATGCCGGCAAGAGTTATTTCGGCGAAGGCATGACCTTCTTCGGCGGCAAGCTCTACCAGATGACCTGGCGCGAAGGCCGCGTGTTCGTGTTCGACGAGGCGACGATGCGCCGTTTGCCGGAACTGAAGAACCCGCGCGAAGGCTGGGGCCTGACCCATGACGAAACCCATCTGATTGCATCCGACGGCTCCAGCCGGCTGTTCTTCCTGTCGCCGCACGATTTCTCCACCACGCGCACGCTGAAGGTCCTGAGTGGCGGGCGCTTCCTGGAAAACATCAACGAGCTGGAATATGCGCAAGGGGCCATCTGGGCCAATGTCTTCGAGGACTGGGACCTGGTGAAGATTTCGCCCGTCACCGGCTGTGTCGAGGCGCGGGTGGATCTGAAGCCGCTGCGGGCGCGCATGACCAAGACCGACCGCGACGCCATCGATTCCGATCCCAACTTCATCCCCAATGGCGTGGCCTATGATGCCGCCACCGGCCTGTTCACCCTGACGGGAAAATACTGGCCGTTGCTGTTTTCCGGGCGGATTTCCGAGGTTAATTGACGACTTTCCCCCCAGCGTGTAATCCCTGACGGGCTGATCGGAGCGTAGCTCAGCCTGGTAGAGCATTAGCTTTGGGAGCTAAGGGCCGTTGGTTCGAATCCAGCCGCTCCGACCATTCGTTTTCCGCAAAGGCGGAAATCGAATGCCAAGGCCGGCGCGCGACAGCGCAGGGAGCCGGCTGCGGCAGTTGAAGGGAATAGGAATTAAGAGGTTCTCATGCGTGCCCGCATCTACAGACCAGCCAAAAACGCCATGCAGTCGGGCAGGGCGCGCACCAAGCTGTGGCAGCTGGACTATGAGCCGGAGACGCCCCGCACCATCGATCCGTTGATGGGCTGGACCTCTTCGGGCGACATGCGCCAGCAGCTGTGCCTGGAGTTCGACACGGCCGAGGAAGCGGTGGCCTATGCCACGGCGCACAACATCCCCTACCAGCTGTTCGAGCCGCATGTGCCGACGCAGAAGCCCAAGGCCTATTCGGACAATTTCAAGTTCGACCGCAAGGTGCCTTGGTCGCATTGAGCGATTTGCCCTAGAATATTGGCGAGACTCCGTAGCTCAGCTGGATAGAGCACCTGCCTTCTAAGCCGGTGGTCGCTGGTTCGAATCCAGCCGGGGTCACCATCTTCACAAACCGGACTTTATTTACCGGGTGCCCAAAGCCCTCACCGCGTCCGCGATCAGGGGCGCAATATCGATCTGGGCTGCCGGGCCGGGAATACTGTTGGTCGTGATGATGCGCGCGCCGCCCTGAACCTTGTTCAATGCGCCGCCGGCAAAAACCCCGTGTATGGCCAGAACAACAGGGACGCTTCCCGGCGGAAGACGGCGAAGGACTTCCGCCGCCGTGGATCCGCTGGAGATGATGTCATCCAGCAGGACCGGCGTCGCGCCGTCCGGAATTGCGGGAATGGAATCGATGCTCACCTGGCGGTCGCCCGCGCGGTTCTTGTGAAGCACGGCAAAGGGCGCTTTGCAGGCAGCCGCGACCGCCCCGACCCATTGCCGGCTTTCCTCATCAGGACCGATTAGGAAGGGGCTGGAGACATTCGCGCCGATCCAGGAAGTCAGGGCCGGGCCGGAATGCACCGCGACGGCGGGAATGGAATAGATTTCCTCCAATGCATGAATGCGATGCAGGTGCGGGTCTACCGTAACCAGCCAGTCGAGATTTTGGGACAATAGCTGCGCGAACGCGCGCGATGTCACCGCTTCTCCGGGATGGAAAGACGTATCCTGCCGCATATAGGCGAGATAGGGCGCCACCAGACCGACCTGCCGCGCGCCGCGCGCGCGCGCTTCCAGCGCCGCGAACATCAAGGGCAGGAATTTTTCGTTCGGCTGCAACATAGTGCAGACAAGCACCACATCCCGCTCTGCCACATCACCCGGAAACCGAAGCCCGGTTTCGCCGTCCGGAAAGGTGTGCAGGTTCAGAAGGCCGGTTTCCGCGCCTTCCAGTGCTGCCAGCCGGGCGGCCATGGCCTCGTTTCCCGGCAGGCCGATATAAAAGCGCGGTTTCACGGCGGCACCAGGCTGAACATGTCCTGGTTGGCCTGCGCATAGGCGAAGGCGTATTCCAGTTCGCCCTCCGTCTCGGCATGGACGGTGCAGAAGGGTGTGCCAAGCGTGACGGCGTCGCCAATGCGTACATGCATTTCCACGCCGGCCGCCTTGTCTTCCGGCGCCCCGGCCAGCTTGGCCAATCGGGCGATCCGGCGGTTGTCCATGGCGGTGACGATGCCGTCCACGGAGGCGGTCAGGGGCCTGCGGTAACCGGCAACGGGCGGTGTGCGCAGGCCGCCCTGCGCTTCGCAAATTCGCTGGAATTTCCGCCAGGCCCGTCCGCTGTCCAGCACGTCCGCCGCCATGCCCAGGCCGTTGCCCGACGGCGCCGTGCCGGT
>CANGRN010000211.1 GCA_947455695.1 Alphaproteobacteria bacterium | reverse complement strand
TGTAAAAATCCCTGGATTTCGCCCAGTCATCGCGCACCACACGCCCGACATTGGCGGCGCGGCTGTTGACCAGTGTAAAACCGTCAGCCCCCAGGATGTCCTTGATGCCCAGCAGGAAGCCGACATTGGTGTTGCGGACGTTAATGCCGTCGAAATAGTTGTAGTTTGCGGCCAGCAGGTTGAAGAGCGTGTCGTTGCCGTTTCCATCAAATACCACCTCGCCATCGCCTGCCGCCTTGATGACGATGGGCCTGTCCGGCGTACCGCTGGCGGTCAGGTAATAGGTGCCGTCGAAAGACGTGCCATAATTTTCAACCGTCTTGTCGAAGCCGCCGTAAACAAAGCGGTTGTCCTTGTAGACGCCGGCATGGACCAGGATGACGTCGCCCGGTTTCACCCGCGTCGCAAAGACGTTGCTGTGGTCGCTTTCATCGGCACCCATGTAATAGGCAGCCAGAAGGCCGGTGAATTCGTTCGGTCCCAGCGGCCCTTTGTGGCTGAAGGGATAGACGTGATAGACGCGCCCCCCCGTCGCGGGCGCAGGCACCTTGCGGGTACGCACGGTGACGGTTTTTTCCGCCTCGCCATTCACCCCGTCCGGATCTCGCATGACGAAATGCACTTCGTATTCGGTGTCCGGCTCAAGATTGAGCACGCTGCCGGCAAAGGCAGGCGGCACCGTGTAATTGTAATAATTGAGGCCGCCATATTGGGGCTTGGGCCCGGCGATGAACTCCCCGCCCATGCGAAACAGCGGCAGGGCGTCGCGCCATTTCCCGTTCCCCACCTTGCGGTACGTCACAGCCACTGCGGCATTACGGTTGTCGTCGCCCGCGATCTTCCAGTCAAAGCCAAGCGACAGAAGCGTGGGCCGCTCGACAACAAGGGCGCCTGGTGTCACCGCATTGTCTGCCGCCGCGGCGGCGCCCGTCAGGGCACACAGGATTGCCGCCACCATGACCAGGTGCTTCATACCAGCGGCCGCGAGCGGTCTGCAAAAAAACGCTGCCCACCACTCTGTGAGGCTGCAGCCGGCCAAGGCCAAGGCGTTGCCGGTTTCCAATTCGGCGGGACCGACCGCGGCAAATGAAAGAAAATTGCGCCTTACGCTCAGCATCGCCGCCGCCCCTCAGGCCGAGAAAAAAGCCTCGACTGACAAATTATCAGATTCTACCCTTGTTTTTGGCAGCGCTGCCAAGCCACTATATACGCAGAAAAAAACAAGACTTCGAGGGGGTATTATGCGGAAATCCTACGTTATGACGGGCGCGATTGTTACCGCTATCGCGCTTTCCATCTCGGGGACGACCTTTGCGGAACCGCTTGCACCGGGCAAACCGGCGGGCGTGCACGCAGCCCAAATGGGCAACAAGGAGTGGCTGGTATTCGGCGGCATCGGCGTGGTCGCCGCGGGCCTCCTGATCGCCTCTGCGGGCGGCGGAAACCGTTCGGCCCCGCAGCAGTCTGTGACAGCCAGCATCCCGACCACGTCGTGAATGACGCGGCCTAGCGGCCGCGCTTTCCCGTGCCGGTATCCGGACCTTTGACAGCAAAGCCGATGCGTCTCCTGCCATGCTGCGCCTGGCTGGGAACGGAACGTTTGCTGTCATAGGCTGGGATAATGACCACGCCCGCCCTGCCCCCGGCGATTCAGCACATGCTGGCGACCGCTGCGAATGCCCTGCAGAGCGGCAATCTGGTTGCCGCCGAACTTGCGCTGGCGCCGCTTTTCAGCGGCAAGCTTCCAGGCAATCCCGATCTCCTGAACATCGCGGGCACCCTTCGGATGCATCAGGGTCGCCTGACCGAAGCAGCCGGCCTGTTCCATCAGGCGGCGCTCGCGGCGCCGCGCGAACCGATCTTCGCTTTCAACCTGGGAATGACGCTGTCGCGCCTGGGGCGAACGGAGGAATCCGAGACGGCTCTTCGCACCGCCCTGAAACACAAGCCGGATTTCGTGCCAGCGATTTTTGAGCTCGGCGCGCTGCTGCACCGGTCAGGGCGGTTGGACGAAGCAGAGAAATGCATTCGCCAGGTGCTGAAGCTGACGCCGGCCCTTCCTCACGCCGACCTGGCCCTGGCCGCGATCCTGGTGGATGCGGGACGGCCCGCGGAGGCTGAAATTGCATCCCGCAAAGGACTGTCCGCTGCAGCGGAGCCGCGCCTCAAGGCGCAATTGCACCTGCAGTTGGCGCAGGCCCTGCGCCGCCAGCGCAAGGACAGTGAGGCACTGGCGGCCCTCGACGGCGCGGCAACCAGCGATGCGACCTTGCCGGGCCTTGCACGCCATCGTGCCGAGACGCTCCAGAACCTGGGCCGTTTCAATGAAGCGCTGGCAATTTTTGAAAAGGAGATCGCACGCACACCCGGCGATCCCACTCTGCATCACGATTATAATGCGCTGCTGTACCAGCTGGGCCGCGACGCGGATTTCCTGAAATCCTATGACCGTGGGCCGAAAAGCCGCGACTTGCTTCTGGGAAAAGCCTCTTTTCTCACCAGGAAGAAGCGTAATGCGGAAGCGCATTCCCTGTACGCCGCACAACTGGCGCAGGATCCGGCTGACCGCCTCGCCGCGATCGGGGTCGCCCAGTCGCTGACGGGGATGGGGCGTCATGCCGAGGCTGTCGCGTTGTACGAATCCCTGCTGGGCCGCCATCGCGACGACGCAAATCTGTGCGGCATTGCCGCCGAGCCAGCCCTTTTGAGCGGCGATCCACAGAAAGCGGCCTGGCTGTGTGAACAGGGGTTGGTCAGCGCACCCCATAATGGGTCGTGCCTGGCGATGCTGAGCACCGCATCGCGCATGCTGGAAGACGGACGGGACGAAGCGCTCAATGGCTACGACACCTTGGTGCGAAGCTTCGACCTGGAGCCGCCGGAAGGATTTTCAGACATGGCGAGCTTCAACGCCGAACTGAACAGATCGCTGGATCTCCTTCACCCACAAGGCCGTGAGCTGATTGACCAAAGCCTGCGCGGCGGGACCCAGACACCAGGCCACCTGTTCCCCGCCGGCCTGGAACTGGTGGCAAAGCTGCAGCAGCGGATCGACGCGGCGGTGGCGCGCTATATTGCCGAACTTGCCGAGGACCAGCGTCATCCCTTGCTGTCGCGGCGGGCGAAAGGATTCCGCTATTCCGGATCCTGGTCGTCGCGGCTCAAGGACAGCGGGTTCCACATCAATCACATCCATCCCGACGGCTGGATCAGTTCCTGTTATTATGTGTCAGTGCCGGATGCGGTGAAGGACGAAACCGCAAGGCAGGGTTGGATCAAGTTCGGCGAACCGCCGTTTGATGCCGCGCTGAAACAGCCCATCCGCCGCGCCATTCAGCCTGCGCCCGGCAGGCTGGTGCTGTTTCCTTCTTACACATGGCACGGCACGGTGCCCTTCCACGACCCTGCACCCCGCACCACCATCGCGTTCGATGTGGTGCCGGCGACCCAGGCTTAGCCCAAAAAAAAGGACCGGCGCCGGGGAAGCGGCGCCGGTCCAGGGGTAACAGTCTTGGAACCTAGAGGTCGCCCTTGAGGCCAATGGTGAAGTAGCGGCCCATGTCGCTGTACGGCCCGATCACAGGATAGAACAGGCCCGGGACGGACGCGTTCTGACCACGAAGCGGCGCGCGGGTATTGCCGACATTCTGGACGCTGAAATAGAGCGAGGAGGAACCGCCCCACAGATCGAACCGGCGGTTTACCGAAACGTCCATCACGTTATAGCTGTGCAGGCGCGGCGTGACATAGTTCTGGTTGACAAAACCGGTGGCCTTCTTGGCACCGCTCAACCACTGGTTCTGCACATTAAAGCCCCAATCGCCGACCTGGTAATTGATGAAGCTGGTCATGCGGGTCTTGGGCTGGTTGGTCCAGGTGTAGGAAGTGCCCGGGATGCTCTGGGTCTCCAGCACCGGCTGGTAGGTCACCAGATGCCGCAAGCTCATCGTGCCCGGAATCGCGCTCCACACATCAGACCAGTCGAAGCTGTAATCGGCTTCGAAGTTCCAGCCTTCCATCTGGACCTTGGCGCTGTTCAGAGGCGAGCTCAGCACCTGGGTGGGATAGTTGGCCGTCGAGGTAGAGCCCGGCGAACCAAGCGGGATCGGGCGGACGGCAAGCGCGCAATACGGCGAGGTGTAAGTAGGCGCACTGGCGATGCAGAGCTGCTGGACCGAAGGG
>CANGRN010000210.1 GCA_947455695.1 Alphaproteobacteria bacterium | reverse complement strand
GATCGGTGCTGGTATCGCGCAGCTGGTACCTGGTGATCGCGTCGCCATCCGGATCGCTGACCGTGAACAGGCTGGATAGCGCAAATGCCTGGTTCTTCCTGGCGCTGATGGGCCCGGTGGTCACGACCGGAGCACGATTGGCAGGCACCGAAACGGTGAAAGGCGACCATTGCGCATTGTCCGCCGCGCTCCAGGCCGTGCCGTCGAATGCGCGGACCTGAAGATTGTCGGCCGCCGTGCCGGTGACAAAGCTGGTCTGGGCCAGTTGCGCCGCGGTGATCTCGACCACCGTGCCGGCGGCCTGCGCCACGCCATTGACCACGAAATGGCCGCTGGCCGCATCGGTGCTGGTGTCCTTGAACTGGTATTTGGTGATCGTGTCACCATCGGGGTCGGTGACCTTGAACAGGCTGGAAAGCGCCAGGGTCTGGTTCTTCTGTGCCGTGATGGCGGCGGTGGTCACGACCGGCGCGCGGTTGGCGGCGATGCCGACATTGAAGGGCGACCAGCTCGCCGTATCGTCAGCGCTCCAGTTCACGCCGTCAAAGGCGCGTATCTCCAGCGCATCGCCGACACTGCCGGTGACGAAGCTGGTCTGGGCCAGCTGCGCCGCCGTGATCTCGATCACGGTACCGGCAGCCTGCGCCACGCCGTTCACCACAAAATGTCCGCTTGCCGGATCGGCCGTGGTGTCGCGTATCTGATATTTGGTAATGGCCAGGCCGGCCGGATCGCTGACCGTGAACAGGCTGGACAGGGCCAGGACCTGGTTCTGCCGCGCCGTGACCGAAGCGGTGGTCACGACGGGATTTTGCGGCGCCACCAGGCTCATGCTTGTGCCGTCCGACCATCTCAGGTTCTCGACATCGGTCAGCGTATCGATCCCGTCCGGCGTCCCGGCACGCAGATCGCGGACCTGGAACGAATTGGGCGACAGGCGGGTCACCAGATAATTGACGGCGAGCCCGGAATAGACAGCGGTGTCGGTGCCCGCGCCGCCGTTCAAACTGTCGTTGCCGGCCCCACCGATCAGGATGTCGTTGCCGATGCCGCCATACAGCGTGTCGATGCCCTTGTCGCCATAGAGCGTGTCATTGCCGTCCTCGCCATAGATCACCGAGCCACCGGCCACCGCATGGCCGATGTCATTGCCGCCGCCCAGGTGCAGGTCGGCGCCGTACAGCGCCCATATTTCGTCATCCCCGGCGGTCGGCTGGCGCACCGCCACGCCGATATCCTGCAGGATGCCCAGATCCAGCGCGGAGATATGCACATTGGTGCCCGACGTGATCGCGGTGGACATCAGGTCGCCGCCAAACGGGCTGGTTTCGCTGATGTGCGACAGGCTTCCCGCTTCCAGCGGAACGCCCAGCGGCAGACCGGCCGCGGCTTCCGCATTGGCGCCGATGAACTTTCCGTCTTGCACGAAGGTGTCGAAGACGCCGACGCCCGGAAAGGAGGCGAAATCGGCGGTATCGATGATGCCCAGACCGTGCCCGATCTCGTGCAGAAAGACCGACAGGGCATCATAGCGGCCGGCCGGCACAGTCGCACTGTCATCGGCCTTGAACGTCAGGAAGTTGCGGATCGAATCCACCGTCAGCCCGACATCGATCTCGGGCGCGGCGCCGTTTATGTCGCCGCCGCCGCGCAGCTTGATGGCCGTGCCCGTGTCATAGACCGGCTTGCCATTGAAGGTAGCGCCCGTCGCGAGATAGGCGTCTGGGCCGCCATCGGCCAGGACATTGCCGCTGAACAGCCGGTTGTCGATGGCGATCTTGATGTCGCTGGTGACGTTATTGGGGGTGAGATAGTGCGACCAGATCTGGGCCGCCGCATTCATGGCCGCCAGAATGGCCTGCTGCTCGGCCTGGGTCAGCGTGCCCAGGTCCGGCGAATTGGCGGTGTCGAAGGAGACGTTAAACTGCATCGGTCACGCCCCCCGGCATGGCCAAAACTCTTGGCACGTCACAGACATCGATCCAGCCCCATTCGACAGTGGACGATGTCATCATTCACCAGGCCGGACCACCGCTTGTTCCCGACAAGGTGAATGCGTGTTTGGTTAATGGGCTTCGATCAGCTCGATGGCCTCGTGGCTGGGGCCCTGGATCATCACCGCGCGGGTGGTGCCGATGCGGTGGAGCGGCTTCAGGAACACCACGCCTTCGGCCTTCAGCTTGAGAATCCAGGCATCCAGATCGCCGACGCTCAGGCTGACATGATCCATCAGGTGGCCAACGGTGGGCGCCAGCGGCTTGTCCGTCTGGTTCATGTACCAGTTCATCGCCACATCATCAAAGCTGACGCCGCCGGTGGGCGAACGATAGGTGCCCTTCTTGTCCAGCGACGGCCAGGACGGTTCATCGCCCCGCGCCACCTTGCAATTTTCTTCCGTGATGGAGGGTGAGCCGCGCCGCGGCGTGGCCAGAAGATGGGTCATGTACCAGGCTTGCGCGCACAGCGGATCGTCCTGCCACATATGTACATGGTCGAAGCGTTCCGGCGCATTGCCGGTGAACTCGATGATGGCGCGATCGGGACCGGCGATATAGCCGTTGCCGCCGGTGCGGCGCGGCTCCAGCTTCTGCGCCGCCGCTTCATCCAGTTGCGCCCTGGTGCGCCCCGGCACGCCGGGCGGATAGGGATAGGTATCGCTGCTGATGCCGACAAAATCGCCTGCATCATCTGTATAGAAAGGCACCAGCAGATTGCGGGCGCGGAACGTCTCCAGCGAGACGCGCGAATCGGCGGCGCTCCAGCCGAAATGCCAATAGGCTGTCACCTCCGGATCGGCGGGCGGGGCAACCCGCACCTTCTGGAACACGATCATCACATGGCTGGGCGACAGCAAGGCCGGCCGGCCTTCCCAGCTTGTGCGGGACGTGGTGGGAAACTGCTTCACATAAAAGGCGATCGCCGCTTCCGGATCGGCGGAATTCAGCGCCAGGTGGTGGAAATGCGGCGGCGCCGGCGCGGGCTGTCCGGCGGCCGGCCAGGCCAGCAACGCCAGGGCAGTTGCTGCGAGAAATCCTGCTTTCATCATCCCTGTCCGGCCCTGTCCGGGGGTACCGCCGGGCCCTTTTTTGGAGTAAACAGCATCACGGCAAGACGGCAAAGCGACGGGCAACAGTCCCACTCAAATCGCGGCGGGAGACGTCATGGTCCTGAAACAGCGTCTGATGGTTTGCGCGGGCTTGGCGGGCCTCATGGCCGGCACGGCGATGCCGGCCGCCGCGGCGCCCTGGACACGCGGCTTTGTGGTGGGCGCCTATGAATATGCCTTCCGCTATGGCGGCCGTTCCGATTACAGCCGCGGCGCCGAAGTCGAACCCGGCGTGGATTGCCCGCACGGCAGCACGGTCTTCATGGCCAGCCCCGAACAGACCCGCGCCGCCATCGCGCGCCAGAAGTGGCGCTCGCAGCAGGAAATCGACTGGGTCACCGCCCCGCCCGGCGTGGACAAGGTCAAGACACCGGGCCTGACCCGCCGCCACATCTGGGCGCGCGCCATGTCCTATCGCGGCTACAAGCGCGGCATCGAGACATATGTGAATCCCTGGGCCACCGACGATCCGGGCCTGCCGCAAGTGACCAGCCGCATCGGCGACGGGCTCAACCTGGACGGCAAGATCAAGGCGAACGACTTCATCAGCCCGGACGGCGAAAAAGGCATCGACAACAACCTGTACCGCGCCTGGGGCTGTGATGCGCCCTGGCGGGGCGGCGGCAATGCCACCCTGGACCTGCGCGCCAACGACAAGATGCAGGAAGGCCTCTACACCATGGTGGTGCGGGTGTCCGGCAACCAGGATCCCCGCAACGACAGCGATGCGGTGCTGGAGATCGGCTTTTCGCCCGACACCATCGTCAAGGATGCGCGCGGCGGCGTCGCGGCCGATTATTCCTATCGCATCCTGCAATCGGCGCAGTACACCAGGCTGAAAGCGAAAATCCGCAATGGCGTGGTGGAAACCGAGCAGGTCGAACACCTGCACACCCCGCGCATCGCCTGGTTCTATGACCAGACCGGCGACACCAATTTCAGCAATGGCAAGATCAGGCTGAACATGTCGGCCGCCGGGCTTTCGGCGACCGGCCTGATCGCCGGTTACCGCAACTGGCGCGATCTCTATGCCGAGATCACCGTCGCCCAGGATGGCGGCCAGCAGGGCACCCGCGAG
>CANGRN010000209.1 GCA_947455695.1 Alphaproteobacteria bacterium | reverse complement strand
GGCGCCTTCGCCGCCGCGCTGGATGCCATGAAGGGCAAGAGCGTGCTGGTGGACCCGTCCACCGCGGCCGCCGCGATATTCGACCGGCTGACCCGGGCCGGCGCAAAAATCCGCCAGGGTGCCGATCCCTGTCAGTTGCCCAAGGCTTGCAAGAACAGCCTCGAAATCGAAGGCATGCGCAAGGCCCATATCCGCGACGGAGCGGCGCTGGCGCGTTACCTGGCCTGGTTCGAGACCCATGCCGCGGGCGGCACATTGACCGAGATCGACGCCGCAGAAACATTGGAGGGCTTCCGCCGCGCCACCGGCGTGCTCAGCGATGTGTCGTTTGACACGATTTCGGGCGCGGGCAGCAACGGCGCCATCGTGCATTACCGGGTGACGCGTTCGACCAACCGCACCATCAATCCGGGCGAAATGTTCCTGCTGGACAGCGGCGCGCAATATCCTGACGGCACCACCGACGTCACCCGCACCATCATGGTGGGCGAGTCCACCGCCGAAATGCGCGACCGTTTCACCCGGGTGCTGAAAGGCCATATCGCCCTGGCAACGGCGCGCTTCCCCGACGGCACCATCGGCATGCAGCTGGACAGCTTTGCCCGCCGTCCCCTGTGGGAAGCCGGACTGGATTACGACCACGGCACCGGCCATGGCGTGGGCTCATATCTGTCCGTCCATGAAGGGCCGCAGAACATCTCCAAGAAGCCGGTGATGCAGGCGCTGAAGCCCGGCATGGTCTGTTCCAACGAGCCCGGCTTCTACAAGACCGGCGCCTTCGGCATCCGCATCGAGAACCTCGTTGTCGTCACCCAACCGGAAGACCTGGGCGGCGAGCGCAAGATGATGGGCTTCGAAACCATCACCCTGGTGCCGATCGACCTCAATCTGGTGGAATCCGCGCTGCTGACCGATGCCGAGCGCGGCTGGTTGAACCTCTATCACGCCCGCGTCCGCGACGTGATCGGTCCGCTGGTGGACGAAGAGACACGCAAATGGCTGGATAAAGCCACGCGCAGTATTTAGGCGCCGATCAGTTTCAGCCAGGCATCTTCGTCCATCACCTGGACATTGTGCTTCTGCGCATCCTTCAGCTTGGAGCCCGCCCCCGGGCCGGCCACCACGATATCGGTCTTGGCCGACACCGAACCTGACACCTTGGCCCCCAGGCTTTCGGCCCGCGCCTTGGCTTCCTGGCGGGTCATCTTCTCCAAGGTGCCGGTAAACACCACCGTCTTGCCCGACACAGGCGAGGATTTCGCCGGCGCCGCCATGTCGGTGACGGTCAGCCATTCCAGCAGCCGGCCCAGCGCCTTCACATTGTGCGGCTCGGTGAAGAAATCATGGATGGCTTCGGCCACCACCCCGCCAATACCCTCGATATGCTGCAATTCCTCCAGCGCATCGTCCCCGGTCATGCCCGTCAGGAAAGCGTCCAGGTTCAGGTAACGCCGCGCCAGCAGCCGCGCGGTTGTTTCCCCGACATGGCGGATGCCCAGCGCATTGATCAGCCGGTCCAGCGGAATCGTGCGGCGGCGCTCGATCGCGGCCATCAAATTCTCGACCTGCTTGCCCTCGCCCTCGTCCTTCTTCTTGGCCTTGGTCTTGACCGCATCCTTGCCCTCGGCCGCGCGGCGCTCCTCGCTAAGGGCGGCGCGATGCTCGGCCAGCACCTTGGCGACCTTTTCCGGTTTCTGGGTCAGGGCGAAAATATCGGCGGGCTCTTTCAGCAGGCCCTTGTCGTGGAACAGTTCGATCAGGGTGCCGCCCAGCCCTTCGATGTCGAACTGGTCGCGGCCGACAAAGTATTTCAGCCGCTCCACCGTCTGGGCATCGCATACCAGCCCGCCGGTGCAGCGCCGGTCCACGTCCATCTTGCCGGTCTTTTCGTCCACCTCGCGCACGGCATGGCTGCCGCACACCGGGCACTTGTCCGGAAACTTGTAGGGCCTGGCGCCCTTGGGCCGCTTATCCTCGATCACCCGCAGGATTTGCGGAATCACGTCACCGGCGCGCTGGATCACCACCGTGTCGCCGATGCGGGCGTCCAGCCGCCCGATCTCGTCTTCATTGTGCAAGGTGGCGTTCTGCACCACCACACCGCCCACCGTGACAGGCTTCAGCCGCGCCACCGGCGCCAGCTTGCCGGTGCGGCCGACCTGGATCTCGATGTCTTCCAGCACCGTCTCGGCCTGTTCGGCGGGGAATTTATGCGCGGTGGCCCAGCGCGGGCTGCGGCTGACAAAACCCAGCCGCTCCTGCAGATCCAGCCGGTCCACCTTGTAAACCACCCCGTCGATGTCATAGCCCAGCCGGGCGCGCCTGCTTTCGATGTCGCGATAGAATTTCAGGACCTCTTTCAGCGTCTCGCAGCGCCGCACCAGCGGATTGACGACAAAGCCATAGCTTTCAAACTTTTCCAGCATGCCGCTCTGGGTCTTGGCAGGCATCTCGCTGATCTCGCCCCAGGTATAGGCGAAGAAGTTCAGCGCCCTGCTGGCGGTGATGGAGGGATCGAGCTGGCGCACCGAACCGGCGGCCGAATTGCGCGGATTGGCATAGACCGGCTTGCCATCCTTTTCCTGCCGCTTGTTCAGGGCCTCGAACGCCTTGTGGGTCATGTAGACCTCGCCGCGCACTTCCAGCACGGCGGGCGGCTTGCCTTTCAGGCGCAGCGGAATGTCGGAGATTGTCCGCAGGTTGGCGGTGATGTCCTCGCCTTCCTGGCCGTCGCCGCGGGTGGCGCCCTGGACCAGCACGCCGCTCTCATAGCGCAGGCTTGCGGACAGGCCATCGATCTTGGGTTCGGCCGTGACGGCGATCTCTTCGTCTTCCTTCAATCCAAGGAACCGCCGGACCCGCCCCAGGAAATCGGCCACATCCTCATCGCTGAAGGCATTGTCCAGCGACAGCATCGGCACCCGGTGCGTGACCTTGGCGAATTTCTCGGACGCCTTGGCGCCGACGCGGTGGCTGGGGCTGTCGGCCCGCACCAGCAGCGGAAAGCGCGCTTCGATGTCGGCATTGCGCCGGCGCAGGGCGTCATAGTCGGCATCGCTGATCTGCGGCGCATCCTCGCCGTGATAGGCGCGGTCATGCCGGGCAATCTCCTTCGCCAGCCGGTCGAGCTCCTTCTCGGCCTCGGCGGAGGTCAGTTTGTCGACGGATTTACTGCTCACGCCCGCTTCCGCGCTTTTTTGAGCGGGGTCGCCGCTTCCGCCATCAGCCGCTTGGCGGCGGCGCGGGCTTCGGCGGTGACATTGGCGCCCGACAGCATGCGGGCGATTTCTTCCAGCCGCTCCTCGTCGGTCAGCAATTCGATCTTCGTCTTGTCCTTGGCGCGGGAGATGCGGAAGTGCCGCGCCGCCCGGGCCGCCACCTGCGGCGAATGGGTGACCAGCAGCACCTGGGTGGTTTCGGCCAGCCGTTGCAGCCGTTCGCCCACCGCATCGGCCACCGCCCCGCCCACGCCCCGGTCCACTTCGTCGAACACCATGGCGGCAGGGGACGAGACTTGCGACAGCGCCACTTTCAGCGCCAGTGAGAAGCGGGCCAGCTCGCCGCCCGAAGCGATCTTGGTTAGACTGCCGAAAGCGGCACCTTCCACCGTGGCGACTTCAAAAGCGATCTTTTCCAGGCCGGTGGTCAGCCCCTTGTCGTCGTCCAGCCTTTCCAGCGCCACGCGGAACTTGGCATGGCCCAGCTTCAAGGGCGTCAGCTCGCCGGCAACGGCGGCTTCCAGCTTTTTGGCGGCGCCCTCGCGCGATTTGGACAGTTTGCGCGCGGCCGTCAGATACGCCTCGCGGGTGGCCGCCACCTTGGCCTCCGCCTGTTTCATCTGGCCGCCGCCGGCGCTCAGCGCATCCTGCTTGGCCGCATATTCGTCGCGCAGCGCGGGCAGCTGATCCGGCGTGACGCCATATTTGCGCGCCAGCGCCCGCAGCGCGAACAGCCGTTCTTCCTTTTTCTCCAGCGCGCCGGTGTCACTGTCCAGCCGGGACAGCAGGGAATCCAGTTCCCGCCGCGCGTCCTCGGCCAGGGCATAGGCCTGTTCCAGCGCCGTCTCCGCGGGGGCGGCGATCTTGCGCGCTTCCTCGTTCATGCGCGAAAGCTTCTTCAACGCCTGGGCCAGGCCCGTCTGTGCGCCGCGATCGCCCGACAGGGAGTCCAGCGCCGAGGACACTTCCTCCACGATCCGCGCCGCATTCAT
>CANGRN010000208.1 GCA_947455695.1 Alphaproteobacteria bacterium | reverse complement strand
GGCGAAGTACAAGGACGCCGGGCTGGTGGTTATCGGCGTGCATGCGCCGGAATTCGCCTTCGAGAAAGTCCCCGCCAACGTCAGGCAGGCGGTGAAGGATCTGGGTGTCACCTATCCGGTGGCGCTGGATAACAACCTGGCGATCTGGCAGGCCTTCAACAACCAATATTGGCCGGCGCATTATTTCATCGACGCCCAGGGCCGCATCCGCCATCACCATTTCGGCGAAGGCGAATACGACGCGTCCGAACGCGTCATCCAGCAGCTGCTGCGCGAAGCAGGACGCAGCGATATCCCCGGCGGCATCGTCGATCCCAAGGCGCAGGGCGTGCAGGCCGCGGCCGCACCGCCGGATCCTGCCATCTCGCCCGAGACCTATGTCGGCTATGGCCGGGGCGCCAATTTCGCCTCCAGTGCGCCGCATCCCGACAAGGCGGCGGTGTACGACACGCCGTATCCGCTGCAGCCCGACCAGTGGGGCCTGAGCGGCCGCTGGATCATCGGCGAGGAAAGCTCGTCCCTGGCGGCGGCGGGCGGCAAGATCACCTTCCGCTTCCATGCCCGCGACCTGCATCTGGTGCTGGGACCGGGGGCTGACGGCAAACCGGTGCGCTTCAAGGTCACCCTGGACGGGCAACCCCCAGGCGATGCCCATGGCATGGACACCGATGCCGGCGGCAATGGCACGGTCACCGGCCAGCGGCTCTATCAGCTGGTGCGCGGGAAGGCGTCCGGCGACCATACCTTCGCCATCCAATTCCTGGACCCTGGGGTGCAGGCCTTCGCCTTTACCTTCGGCTGAAGCCATGGCATGGCGAAAGCCATGACAACGGCTCTCATCATCCTCTTTGCCGTCTCGGTTTGGGCGGGCATCCAGAACGCGCTGGCGGGCGGGGGCACCTTCCTGAGGCTGCCGGCCCTGATGTTCACCGGCATGACGGCGCTGTCGGCCAACATCACCGCCACCGTGGCGCTGTTTCCGGGCCAGATCACCTCCTGCTGGGGCGGGCGCGGCCATGTCTCCGGCGCCGGGGGGCTGCCGTTCAAGGCGCTGGTGGGCATCTCGCTGGCGGGGGGCATCCTGGGCGCCATCCTGCTGCTGGAAACGCCGTCCAGCATCTTCAAGGCGCTGGTGCCCTGGCTGGTGCTGTTCGCCACCAGTCTGTTCGCCTATGGCAGCTTCGTGCCGCGCAAGGCGGATCGTCCGCCGATGCTGGGCGCCGTCGGCGCGGGCCTGGCGCAGTTCTGCATTGCCGTCTATGGCGGCTATTTCGGCGGCGGCATCGGCTTTCTGATGCTGGCGGCGCTGACCGCGGCGGGCCTGGCGGTCCGCAACGCCAACGCCACCAAGAATGTGCTGGCGGGCGTGATGAATGCCAGCGCCGTGGCGCTGTTCGTCTTCTCGCCCGAGGTCCATTGGCTGCAGGCCGGCATCGCCTGTATCGGCGCCGCCATAGGCGGGGTCATCGGCGGGCACATGGCCAGCCGGGTCAATCAGAAGGTTCTTCGTGCCGCGGCGGTGCTGATCGGCATCGCCCTGACGATCGGGCTGTTTTTGCGCGCCCCTTAACCGCTGGCCTCGGTGAACAGGCCGCCCTTGCCGGTGGCCGGTGGCAGGTTCACGCCCAGCTTGGTGCGCATGTAATTGACGCTGGCCGCGATGTTGTCGTCCACGCTGCCGGTGCCGTCGCCCAGGCGCGGCGCGTCGATATCGAACACCGCCCAGCCCTTGAAATGCTTCTTGCGCATGACGGCGAAGATGCCGGGGAAATCCACCCCGCCGCCATGGCCGACCGAGGCATAGACGCTTTTCTTTTTGTGGTCCGCCGGCGTGATGCCGCCCTTGTTGAATCGGTATTGCGGGAAAGTGTCTTTCAGGTGGAATTCGGTGATGCGCGGGAAGAATTCGTCGCTGATCTTCACCGTGTCCATGCCGCCCAGCACGTTATGACCGGTGTCCATGATCAGATAGACGTAATTGGGATCGGTATGCTCCATCACAAAGCGGAAGTCGGACTCGCGCTCCATCGGGCCCCACATGTGCGGATGCAATGACAGGCGCACGCCATACTTCTTGGTACGCATGCCGATTTCGTTGGCGGTGTCGGACAGGCCCTTGAGCTGGTCCTTGCTGGGGCCGCCCGGCGGGCGCGGGCCCATATTGTTCTTCCAGTGATCGACACCCAGGGGCTGCAGGAAGTCGCGGGCGCAGGCTTCCATGTCGGCAATCAGTTTCTTTTTTCCCTCGCCGCCCAGCCAGGCATAGTTGGGCGCTGCGCCGGGCGCGGGCTTGGGCGCCGGCGGCGTGCCAGGCTTGATGGGCAGATCGCCCACGCTGGCGATCTCGACGCCGATCTCCTTGGCCAGCTTCTTCAGTTCCAGCGGCTTGTTGTACCAGGGCGCGGCCTGGTCGGAGTAGGGCTCGAAGCCTTCCAGTCCGTAATGCTTGATGTCGCTCAGCATCATCCGCATGTTCGTGGACTTGATCATGTCGCCATTCTTGTTCCAGGCGCCGAAGATCGAGCCGGTGGTGCCGAACTTGATGTCGGCATCCTTGGGATCCAGCGCGGCAAAGGCAGGTGTCGCGGCAAGCGCGCTGCTGGTGACGATGAAATGACGGCGTGTGAACATGTCGGTCCCCCGGGGTTTCTGGTTGCACTGATCCTGCTACGGATTTCAGCGCCCGGCTACGGAAAGAATATTTCGCAAGCGCAAAAGAAAAGGGCCGGTGTTGCCACCGGCCCCTGTTTTCTCAGGCGAAAGATCGCCTAGCGTTCTTCGGCCCGCACGCCCGCCAGGGCTGTGCCCGGCAGGCGATAGGCGACAAGATCGGCGCCGAACGAGCCGCCCTGGGCGCAGACGAGATACTGCTTGCCCTGGTGCATGTAGGTCATGGTGGCGCCGGTCTGCACCTTGTCCATGAACACCGCGCCCTTTTCCTCGCCCGTCAGCTTGTCATAGGCCCGCAGGCGCGCGCCCTTGCGGCCCTTCTCGTCGGTGAACAACCCGCAATCGCCGCAGATCACCAGCGTCTTGGTGGTCAAGGTGCCCAGGATGCCGGTCTGTCCGGTGCGCGGGATGGTGACGCCCTTGAGCAGCCGGTGGTTCTTGATGTGATCGGGCGTTTCGCCATGCACGATTTGCCAGGCCATGGTGCCTTTGCCCAGGTCGATGGCGGTGATGGTGCCATAGGGCGGCTTCATCAGGGGGATGCCCTCGATGGAGATCATGCCCGGCACGATGGGATCGGTCAGGCCATCCTTGCCGACCGAGCCGCGGCCCGGTCCCACCACGCCGGTGACACTGGCGACACCGCCAAAGGCGCCGCCATTGGCGTCGGCGCTGCCGGCAGCCGGCTGCCCGCCGCGCTGAACCACCTTGCCGTCCGGCGTCTTCATCACGCCCGACACTTCGATCTGGTTCTTGGCGAACAGATAGAGCATGTGGGTTTCCGGATCATAGGACGCGCCCGGCCAGTTGATGCCGCCCTGCAGGCCCGGAAGATTGAGCATGCCGAAGATCTTGTCATTCACCAGCGGCGGCGGGTCATAGAGGCCGCCAATGTGATAGTGGCTGGCGATCTCAAGCGCCCGCGCCTTGATCTGCGGAGTCCAGTCCACCAGGTCGTTGACCGTCATGCCCTGCTTGGCGAAAGGCGGCGGTGCGCTGGGGAAGGGCTGTGTCGGCGAATACCATTCGCCCGGCACATCGCCCTTGGGAACTGGCTTTTCCGGGATCGGCCAGACCGGCTTGCCGTTGGTGCGGTCCAGCACATAGACAAAACCCTGCTTGGTGGGCTGGGCGATCGCCTTGATGATCTTGCCCTTGTGCGGGATGTCGCAAATCACGCCGGCACAGGACACGTCGCGGTCCCAGATGCCGTGATGGATCATCTGGTAGTGCCACTTGCGCACGCCCGTCTCGATGTCGAGCGCCACCAGGCTTTCGGCAAACAGATGCGGGCCGGTACGGCTGACGCCCAGAAGATCGGTGGGCGGCGATTCCACGCCGACATAGACCAGGCCCAGGTCCGGATCGGCCGACATCGGCGCCCAGACGCCCATGTTGCCGGCCGCTTCCGCCTGGCCCGGCGTGGTCCAGGTTTCGTATCCGAACTCACCCTTTTTGGGGATGGTGTGGAAAATCCATTTGCGCTGGCCCGTCTTCACGTCGAAGCCGCGCACATAGCCCTTGGATAAGGCGGTGTGTGCCGCGCCGACCACCACCGTG
>CANGRN010000207.1 GCA_947455695.1 Alphaproteobacteria bacterium | reverse complement strand
GACCTTGTCGCGCGTCGCCCCATCCAGCGACAGGGTCGGCGCGATGGCGCGCAGGATGACGCCGCCCTGGGCGATCAGCACCGCATCGGCGCCGCTCTTGGCCACGGCGCTGGCGGGGCCGGCCACGGCGCCGGCATTGGGCGCGAAGCTTTCCACATCCACCACCGTGCCGCGCGCGGCGGCGACGGAATCGGTAAAGGCGGTCTTGGCGACATCGCCATAAGCGGTCTGCGGCACCAGTGCGGCGAACTGGTGATGGCCATTGGCCGCGGCGTAAGAGATCACCCGGCGCACTTCATTCTGCGGCAGGAAGCTCAGCAGATAGGCGCCATTGCCCGCAACATTCTTCTCGGTGGAGAAGGCCAGCACCGGCACGGCGCGGTCGCGCGCGATGGGCGCAACCGCCGCCACCGACGGTCCGAACAGCGGACCGACAATGACCTCGGCGCCCTGGCTCAAAAGGTGCTGGGCCGCATCGGCGGCCTTGGCGCCGCCATTGCCTTCATCGGCGGTCATCAGAAGAATGTTGCGGTTGCCGGCGGCGAACATCGCCAGTTCCGCGGCCTTCAGCATCGATCCGGCCAGGGCGCGGGTGCCCGCCGAACTGCTGGTAAAGGGCAGGATGATCCCGACCCGCACGGGGGTGACGCCATCGGCCAGGCTGGGCAGGCGCAGATAGCTGGGCTGGTCGCGGTCCAGCGGATTGGACGCGATGGGTCCCTGGGGAACCGCCATCATGGGCGGGGCCGGGGGCGGGGTTTCGGGCCGGGGCGTACAGGCGGCTATCGCAACAGCGGCGGCAATGGCACAAAAGCGGGACATGAAACGCATCGGGCAATCCTTGTGACGCGCGAATCTAAGCCTTCGGGTAAGCCGGGTAAATCGCCTGTTTTTGTACCGCCCGAACGCGGCGGTTTGGCGGCAGGCCTCTATATTCTGGCGACCCCGATCGGCAACGCCCGCGACATTTCCTTGAGAGCGCTGGAAGTGCTGAAAGGTTGCGACGTCATCGCCGCCGAGGATACCCGCGTCACCGCCAAGCTGCTGGCCATCCATGGCATCTCCCGGCCGCTGATTCCCTATAACGACCATAACGGCCAGCAGATGCGGCCCCAGATCCTGTCCCAGCTGGAACGGGGCGGGGTGGTGGCGCTGGTGTCCGATGCCGGCACGCCCCTGGTGTCCGACCCCGGCTACAAGCTGGTGCGCGAGGCGATTGCGGCGGGGGCCAATATCGTGGCGATCCCCGGTCCTTCGGCGGTGCTGGCGGGGCTGACCCTCAGCGGTTTGCCATCCGACCGCTTCCTGTTCGCAGGGTTCCTGCCGTCGCGGGCAGGCGAGCGCAAAAGTGCGCTGGAAGAATTGAAGGGCGTGCGCGCCACGCTGGTGTTTTTTGAATCGGCGCAGCGCCTGGCGGAATCGCTCGATGCGATGGCCGATGTGCTGGGCGACCGCCCCGCCGCGATGACCCGCGAACTGACCAAGCTGCATGAGGAAGTGCGCCGCGGCGCTTTGCGCGACCTGGCGGCGCATTACGCCAAGGCCGGTGCGCCCAGGGGTGAGGTCACGCTGCTTGTGGGTCCGCCGCTGGAAGCGGTGGCTGACGACGCCAAGGTGGATGCCGCGCTGAAGGCGGCGCTGGCCTTCATGCCCGTCAAGGCCGCCGCCGAAATGATCGCCGGGCTGACCGATGGCTCGCGCAAGGCGCTCTATGCCCGCGCCCTGGAACTGAAAGATGACGACTGAACGCCAGCAGGCGCACCGGCGCGGCCACACCAGCGAAACGCTGGCCGCCCTGTGGCTGCGGCTGAAGGGCTACCGCATCCTGGCGCGGCGGCTGAAAACCCATGCCGGCGAGATCGACCTGGTGGCGGCCGCCCCGTTCGGCCCGGTCTGTTTTGTCGAGGTCAAGGCGCGGAATCAGGCCCGCACCGCCGCGGAATCGGTGGGACCGGGGCAGCAGACTCGCATTGCCCGCGCCGCCTCCTTATATCTCGCCAGCCGTCCGGGCCTGGCCCGGCGCGGGGCCCGTTTTGATATCATTGCCATCGCGCCGGGTGCGCTTCCCGTGCACCATCGCGATGTGTGGCGTCCAGATTTTTGAAGGTGTGACATGGCATTGACCGTCGCGATCCAGATGGACCCGATCGAGAAGATCGACATCAGCGGCAATTCCGATTTTGCCCTGGCGCTGGAAGCGCAAAATCGCGGCCATGCCCTGCTCTATTACGGGCCCCGCGACCTGAGCTTCCGCGACGGCAAGGTGACGGCGCATGTGCGCCCGCTGAACCTGCGCGCGGTAAAGGGCGATCATTTCGCGTTTGGCGATGCGTTTGTTTACGACCTGTCCGCGGCGGATGTGGTGCTGATGCGCCAGGACCCGCCCTTCGACATGGCCTATATCACCGCCACCCACATCCTGGAGCGTATCCACCCCAAAACCCTGGTGGTGAACAATCCCAAGGAAGTGCGCAACGCGCCGGAAAAACTCTTTGTCACCGAATTTTCCGAGTTCATCCCGCCCACGCTGATCACCTCGGACCTGCGCGAAATCCGCAGCTTCCGCGAGGACCACAAGGACATCATCATCAAGCCGCTCTACGGCAATGGCGGCGCCGGCGTGTTCCGGGTCAAGCCGGATGACGAGAATTTCGGCGCCATCATGGAGATGTTCACCCAGTTCTATCGCGAACCGGTCATCGTGCAGCGCTATCTTCCCGAAGTGCGCAAGGGCGACAAGCGCATCATCCTGGTGGATGGGGAGTTCGTGGGCGCCATCAACCGGGTGCCGGCGTCAGGCGAGGCGCGCTCCAACATGCATGTGGGCGGTCGCCCGGAAGCGACCGAACTGACCACCCGCGAAAAGGCGATATGCGCTGCGATCGGGCCTGCCCTGAAGAAACGGGGCCTCATCTTCACGGGTATCGACGTGATTGGTGACTATATGACCGAGATCAACGTTACCTCCCCGACCGGCATTCACGAGGTCCGGCGCTTTGGCGGCGCCGACATTGCGGGCCTGGTCTGGGACGCCATTGAAAGAATTCGCAAATGATCACCGTCCGTAAATCCGAAGACCGCGGCAAGGGCCATATCGACTGGCTGGATTCGCGTTTCAGCTTTTCCTTTGGCGACTATTACGACCCGGCCTTTGAAAGCTTCGGGCCGCTGCGGGTCATCAACGAAGACTGGATCAAGGGCGGCGCCGGCTTTCCGCCCCATCCCCACCGCGACATGGAAATCATCACCTACCTCCTGGACGGCGCCATCGCCCACAAGGATTCCACCGGCGGCGGCGGCACCATCCGCCCCGGCGAGATCCAGCGCATGAGCGCCGGTTCGGGCATCGTCCATGCCGAATTCAACGCCAGTGCCACCGAGACCTGTCATCTGCTGCAGATCTGGATCATGCCGTCCAAGCGCGGCATCCAGCCCGGCTATGAGCAGAAGACCATCGATGCCGATGCGGTGCGCAACCATTTCGGCCGCATCGCCGCGCCCGAGCCGCGGGAGAATGAAGTTCGCCTGGTGCAGGACGCCGAAATCTGGGTGGCCAAGCTGGATGCCGAGGTCGAGGCGATCCATCCCCTGTCGCAGGGCCGCAAGGCCTGGCTGCAGGTGGCCAGGGGCGAAGTGGTGGTGGACGGTGAGACCTTGAGCGCCGGCGACGCCGCCGCCATCACCGACCAGGCGCAGATCGCTGTGCGTTCGAAAGAGCCAAGCGAAGTCCTGCTGTTCGACCTCGCCTAGTTGCCTCCTCCGGCTACCAGTTCAACTGCGCCATCATGGCGGCGTAGAGGTTGATCCCGTCCCCCAGGTTGCGCAGCCGCAGGTTTTCGTTGGCGGCGTGCTGGTTGTTGTCGTGGTTGCCCAGCGGCAGCCCGATGATCGGCACATGGAAAAGCTCGTCGAACAGGTTGATCGGCACACTGCCGCCCATCATGGGCAGCACGGCGACCGGCCCGCCAGTGGCTTTTTCCGCCGCCGCGATCACGCCCTTGGCGGCCGGACTGGTCATGTCGCTGCGCAAGGCGGGATAACCGCCGCCCCAGGTCAGCTTGATGATGCGCGGGTTGGCCAGGCGGGTTGCCATGTCGGGCGTCTGGCGCACCACGGTCCAGCCCTTGGCTTTCAGGAAAGCCTCGACCTTTTCCTGCACGCGCCGGGTGGTCTGGCCGGGCACCAGCCGGAAGTCCACCGACAGCACCGCATCCACCGGAATGGCATTGTTGG
>CANGRN010000206.1 GCA_947455695.1 Alphaproteobacteria bacterium | reverse complement strand
CGGCGGCACCTCGGCTTCGACCGCGTTCGGCGGCACCGTGGGCGACACTTCGGCCACCGGCGGCGCCGGCGGCTTCGGCGGCAACGCCACGGGCGGCACGGCCACCAATGGCGATGTCACCGCCAACGGCACCGGCACGGGCGGCACCAGCTCGTCGAACCAGACCATCGACTTCGCGCCGAACCTCACGGCGGCCGGCGGCTTCGGTGGCAACGCCACGGGCGGCACCGCCACCAACGGCGATGTCACCGCGACCGGTACCGGCGGCACCAGCTCGTCGAACCCGACCATCGATTTCAACCCGACCCTCACCGCGGCCGGCGGCTTCGGCGGCAACGCCACCAATGGCGACGTCACCGCCACCGGCACGGGCGGCGCGGGCGGCTTCGGCACCGGCGGCACCAACACCTCGACGGCCACGGGCGGCACCGCCACCAATGGCGACGTCACCAGCAACTCGACCGCCACCGGCGGCACGGGCTTTGGCGGCAATGCCACCAACACCAACGACAATACGGCTCAGGGCGGCAACGCCACCAACGCCAATACGCTGGACAACAGCTCCTTTGCGACCGGCGGCGCGGGCGGCAATGCCACCAACGCCAATACGATCGACGTCACCGCGCAGGGCGGCACCGGCTTTGGCGGCAACGCCACCAACACCAATACCCTGGACAACACGTCGAACTCGACGGCGACGGGCGGCTTTGCCACCGCGACCGGCGGCAACGCGACCAACACCAACGACAATACCAGCAACGCCACCGCCACCGGCGGCAATGCCACCAACACCAACACGCTGGACAACACGTCGAACTCGTTCGCGACCAACAACAACAACAGCACGAACGACAATACGAGCAACAGCACCAGCAACGCGACCAACACCAATACGCTGGACAACACCTCGAACTCGTTCGCGACCAACAACAACAACAGCACGAACACCAACACGGCGAACAGCAATTCGAGCGCGACCGGTTTTGGTAGTGGCACAGGCAACGGTACTGGTACTGGTACTGGCACTGGTACTGGTACTGGTACTGGTACTGGCACTGGCACTGGTATTGGTACTGGCGCAGGTGCCGGTGCTGGTACTGGTACTGGTACTGGTACTGGTGTCGGCTTGGGCTCGGGGAGCGGCACCCCCGGCAACAACAATCTCGCCCTCAATCAGAACCAGAACCTCGCTCAAAACCAAAACAGCTTCAACAACAACGCAAATAACCAGAACCAGAACCAGAACCAGAACCAGAACCAGAATTTGAATAATTTTAGTAATAACGCCAATAACCAGAATCAGAACCAAAATCAGAACAACAACCAGAACCAGTTCCAGAACAACAATCAGAACCAAAATCAGAACAACAACCAGAACCAGAACCAGTTCCAGAACAACAATCAGAACAACAACCAGAACCAGTTCCAGAACAACAATCAGAACAACAACCAGAACCAGAACCAGTCCCAGAACAACAACCAGAACCAAAGCGACAACCAGAACCAGTTCCAGAACAACAACCAGAACCAGGCGAACGGCCAGTTCGGCACCAACGATTACGGCGGCACCAGCTACTCGAACTACGCCGCGAACACTGCGCCCTACGGCTACAATACCGACAGCTACTATGCGGTCGGCGGCGGCGAGGGTTACGCCAACGGCGCAGGCGCCGACGCCTATGCCTATAGCGGCGGCAACGCCGTACTATCGGGCCAGGGCCCGGTCGGTGGTTACTCCGGTTACGGCTATAGCGCCCCATCCGATACCGTCCAGGGTTACGGCCAATCCAATGGCGTCGGCGGCACCTACGGCTACGGCGTACCCGGCGGTGGCCCCGGATATGGCGCCCCTGGTGGCCAGTATGGCTACTACGCCCCCGGCGGCGATTATGGCGCCTATGGTTATGCCCGTCCGGTCCTGCCGGGTGCGGCCGGCTCGGTCGTGGCCCAGGGCACCGGCGCGGCAGCTGCGCAGGGCAGCGGTTACGCGGCCGGCAGCCAGGTGGTTGCGGCGGCCGGTGGCCAGTGCCGCTTCGCCGACGCCACGGTCGTCAAGGCAATCCACGCCATCTGCATGTCGGCGGATGGCCACCAGTTCCCCGCCTCGCACATGATCGGCGATACCTGGATCAACTCCGGCTACGAGGGCGAAGTCGCCCGCTGCCTGCCGGGTTCGACCCTGAAGGTGATGGTCGGCTCGGTGATGATGAGCAGCGAAGGCATGGCCGTGTCGCTGAACGACGCCAATGTCCTGAGCTGCGCTCCGGGCCAGGCCGTCCGCCACTTCAAGGACGGCATGCTGAAGTGCGCTCTGGCGACCAAGGTGCCGGACTGCACCGAGCGCAACAACCTGCGCAAGTGGGGCACGGGCGACATGTTCTTCACCTATGTCACGCGGGTCTGCATGGACCAGAAGCGCGAAGTGGTGGGCGGCATGAGCCAGGTCAACTCGGGCTACAGCTACCAGATGACCGAAGCACAGCGGAACCAGGCAGCGGCTGCCGCCGCCGCCAAGGCCCGCGAGCTGCATCTGACCAACATGAGCATGAACGGCGGCGTTGGCCGCGGCGGCTACTAAGCCGATCCAATCCAGAGATCCTTGCCGTCAGGCAATGGATGGTCAGGAAGGACGTCCCGCATTCGCGTGCGGGGCGTCCTTTCGTTTGGGGTTGGCGTTTGTGGTGGACGCATGGCCGCCGGGCGCTTCGCCGCGTTGCAGATAGCCCGCCCCCTGCTATTGTGCGCCCGCTCACCCACCCCTTTTCGCGGGCTAACTCCATGAATATCCACGAATATCAGGCAAAAGACGTCTTGCGCGGATTCGGCGTTCCGGTCCCCAGGGGCAAGGCGGCCTTCACGGTGGAAGAAGCCGTTGCAGCGGCCCAGGAACTGGGCGGCCCGGTCTGGGTGGTCAAGGCCCAGATCCATGCCGGCGGCCGCGGCAAGGGCGGCGGCGTCAAGGTGGTCAAATCCGTCGAAGACGTGAAGAAGGAAGCCCAGCGCATCCTGGGCATGACATTGATCACGCACCAGACCGGCCCCGCCGGCCGCCTGGTCAAGCGTCTTTATATTGAAGACGGCTCGGCCATCGAGCGCGAGCTGTATCTGTCGGCGCTGGTCGACCGCGCCACCAGCCGCATCGCCTTCATCGTTTCCACCGAAGGCGGCATGGACATCGAGGAAGTGGCGCACAAGACGCCCGAGAAGATTCACACCTTCCAGATCGAGCCGGCCGCTGGTTACAGCCCCTATGTCGGCAACGAAATCGCCGTGGCGCTGGGCGTCAAGGGCGACGCCGCCAAGCAGATCGGCAAGGTCGTGAAGGGCCTTTACGACGCCTTCATCGCCAAGGACATGAGCCTGCTGGAAATTAATCCGCTGGTGGTGACCAAGGACGGCAACATCATCTGCCTGGATGCCAAGGTGAACTTCGACGACAACTCCCTCTATCGCCACAAGGACATCCAGGCGCTGCGCGACCTGGACGAGGAAGACCCAGCGGAAGTGGAAGCCTCCAAGTACGACCTCTCCTACATCAAGCTGGACGGCGAGATCGGCTGCATGGTCAACGGCGCAGGGCTCGCCATGGCGACCATGGACATCATCAAGCTCTATGGCAGCGAGCCGGCCAACTTCCTGGACGTGGGCGGCGGTGCGACCAAGGAGAAGGTGACGCAGGCCTTCAAGATCATCGTCAGCGATCCCAATGTGAAGGGCATCCTGGTCAACATCTTCGGCGGCATCATGAAGTGCGATATCATCGCCGAAGGCATCGTCGCCGCGGCCAAGGAGATCTCGCTCTCCGTGCCGCTGGTGGTGCGCCTGGAAGGCACCAATGTCGAATTGGGCAAGGAAATACTGGCCGAATCGGGCCTCGCCATCACCTCCGCCGACAATCTCGCCGACGCCGCCGAGAAGGTGGTCAAGGCCGTGAAGGGTTCCAAGTAATGTCCATCCTCGTCGACAAGAACACCAAGGTCATCTGCCAGGGCTTCACCGGCAACCAGGGCACCTTCCACTCCGAACAGGCCATCGCCTATGGCACGAAGATGGTCGGCGGCACCACGCCCGGCAAGGGCGGCAGCACCCATCTGGGCCTGCCGGTGTTCGACACGGTGCGCGAGGCGCGCGAAAAGGTCGGCGCCGATGCCTCCGCCATCTATGTTCCCCCGCCCTTCGCCGCCGACGCGATCCTGGAAGCGATCGACGCCGAAGTGCCGCTGATCGTCTGCATCACCGAAGGCATTCCGGTGCTGGACATG
>CANGRN010000205.1 GCA_947455695.1 Alphaproteobacteria bacterium | reverse complement strand
GTTGGCGAAGCGCGGCACCACCACCAGGCCCGTCATCATGCCGGCGCCGAAGATGGCAAAGACCAGCGGCGTCAGGCTTTCGGGCATATGCGTGACCGTCAAAAGCGTGTCGGCCAGATAGGTGTAGATGGCGAAGAAGCCGCCAAAGCCGATGGCGCCGATGGCCAGGGTCAGCAGGACATCGCGATTGCCCAGCGCCGCCAGCTCGGTCATGGCGCTGGCACCCGCCGCCGGCGGCTGGCGCGGCGCGAACAGCGCCACCAAGGTGGCGGTCAACAGCGCCAGCAAGGCCACGATGGCAAAGCCCCAACGCCAGCCTATCGCCTGCCCCAGCCAGTTAGCGCAAGGCACGCCGATGATGGTGGCCACCGTCAATCCCATCAAAACCCGCGCCGATGCCTGGGCGCGACGTTCGTGCGGCACCAGCGATGCGGCCACCAGCATGGCGACACCGAAATAGGCGCCGTGCGGCAAACCACTGAGAAAGCGGAACAGCATCATGGTGCCATAGGATGGCGCCAGGCCCGTTAGGCCATTGCCCAGCGCAAAGACCAGCATCAGCCCGATGAGCAAAGTACGGCGGGGGAGCCTCGCCGCCAGCACCGCGATCAGAGGCGCGCCAAGCACCACGCCCAGGGCGTAGGCGCTGATAACATGGCCGGCCACCGGCGCACTGATGCCCAGATCGCGCGCGAAATAGGGGAGCAGGCTCATGGTGGCGAATTCGGTGGTGCCGATGGCAAAGCCGCCGACCGCCAGCGCGAAGTGAACTAGGTCGGGATGAGGCGTGCGCGACAAGCAATATCCGGTTGTGACGGTTGTATTGACCGTTTCGTACATGCCGCAGTGCGGCAACACAACCCGCGCAAAATGATGGCTCGGTTTGACGCGCGGCGGGCCGACTGGTGGACGCAAAAGCAGCGCTGGGCCGTGCCGGCGGGGCGGTATGACGTGAAGGTGAACAGTTCGGCGGACAGCCCGGTTTTGAATGCCGCGACCTGATTGGAAGCGCTTCTGCTACCGCTATTAGCGGATTTAGCTTTCGCTAACCATGCTTTTCCCGGCCCCGCGTTATGTTGGTAGGCGCCACGCTTTAAGGCTCCTCTCACCTTTTCGGCGGTAAACTTGGCGTCCAATCCGGAGCGCCCAGTGCAGCAATCCTTGTCCAAAACCTTGACCATCATCACCGGCCTTCTGGTGGTGGTTCTGATCTCGGTGTTCGCGGTGCTGGCCACGAGGGCCTTCGAGCGCCAGCGCGATGCCGACCGCATCCTCGCCATCGCGACCGTAAAGCGGGACATGCAGTCATCGCAGCAAGCCATGCGCACCGAGGCCGGCATGCTGGACGTGGCGATGGAAGACAAAAATGCCGCCACCCCGGCGATGCGCAACTGGATTGCGACTCTGCATGCGCGCACCCAGAAAACATTTGCGCGCCTGGCGCGCCATGCCGCCAGCCCCTACGCAAAGGGGTATGACCGAATCCTGGCCATGAAGGAAAAATGGGACCGGGAGTTTCCGGGATACCTGGCGCAAACGGCACGGCCGGCCGCGCAGCGCTCTCCCGATCTTGTCGCAAACAGCATGGCCCTGATGGGAGAACTGCTCTTTGAGGTCAATAACAAGTCCAGGACATTGTCCCGCAGCATTGCCTCGGAAGACCCCTTCATCAATGAGTTGCTGCGGGTCAATGATTTGAGCCTGCTCCTGCGCGGTCATGTCGGTATGGAGCGCCAGCTCATCATGCGCGCCATCCTGGCGGGCGGCCGCCTCACGCCCGAAACCTTTCAGAAGATCGCGGAAATCAAGGGGCAGACTGCCGCTGCTTGGGCGCTCATTCAGGATGATTCCCGGCTGCCCGAATTCCCGGTGGCGCTGAAGGAAGCAATCGCCCGCGCACACTGGGTGTATTTCACCGACCTGGCGAACCGGCGCAACCAGCTGGTTGAATCCCTGTGGGCGAACAAGCCTGCAACCATGGATGCCGAGGCGTGGGTTCGCCTGTCCAACCAGGGTGCAGGCGCGGTGATGGCCATATCCGGCACGGCCCTGGATATCACCGAGCAATATGCCACCGACCAGGCTGCGACCGCCCGGCGTCATTTCTATGTCGCCATAGTCATCATGCTGGCTTCGATCGCGATGGCCGTTTTCGCGGCCGTTTACCTGATCTGGGGTGTAATCCGTCCCCTGCGCGCCATTACCAAGACTATGCAAGCCATCGCGGCCGGCAAATTCAAGGCAGAAATCCCGTTCGGCGACCGTCAGGACGAAATCGGCCAGTTCGCCGCCGCCCTGAAGTTGTTTCGCGACAGTTCTGTCCTGCGCGCCAAGCTGGAAAAGGAACTGATAGAGAGCCGCATTGCCCAGGAAACCGCAGAGACCTCAAACCGGGTAAAGTCGGAATTCCTCGCCAATATGAGCCACGAACTGCGCACACCGCTGAACGCCATCATCGGATTTTCCGACATGATGCAGCACCGCATCTTCGGTCCGATGCACAAAGGCTATGAAGAATATGCTGAGCTAATCAACGAATCCGGCAACCACCTGCTCAACCTGGTTTCCGATCTTCTGGATCTGGCCAAGATCGAGGCCGGCAAGTTCACCATCGACCTGCACGAAGTGAACCTGGCGGAAACGGTGGATTACAGCCTGCGCCTGACCCGCCGCCGTGCCGAAAGCAACGGCATCACGCTGGTGACGACCATGCCGGAAGGACCGAGGTTGCTGACCGCGGACCCCCGTGCCTGCAAGCAGATCCTGCTGAACCTGCTTTCCAACGCGGTGAAGTTCACGCGCAAGGGCGGCACGGTAGAAGTCACCGCCGCGGTGGAAGGCGGCAAGATGGTGCTGAAGGTGCGCGACACCGGCATCGGCATCCCCGCAGGCGTCTTGTCGCGCATCGGCGAGGCCTTCGAGCAGGCCAACAACGATCCCATGCTGGCGCGCGAAGGCACCGGGCTTGGTCTGGCGCTGGTGAAGGCGCTGGTGGCGCAGCATGGCGGCACATTGCGCATCGAAAGCCAGGAAAAGATCGGCACCACGGTGACGGTGGAACTTCCGCGAACGCAATCAGGCAGAATTGCGGCGTAACATTTGGAACTTTGTACGTGCAAAAAGTTCCATTCTGAAATGTATAAATACGCGGCACGTTCCGTACTAATGGCCAAAGAAGACGCTAGCGGCAGGCGCCGCTGCGCCGAATACGTCAATTTGAGCATATTCGCCGGATTCTTGGGAATTGCGACTAGACCCCTTCTTCTCTGACGCTGTGCCGGATCAGGCCAAGCAATGCCGCAAGCAAACACCCCGCAACAATGCCGGCAGTAAGATCTCGCAATATCGTAAGGCCAAACGTGCAAAGCAAAACAGCTGCACTGGGCCACCGGCGCAGCAGGGCGGCGAAATCCGCCCGGTCGGCCATGTTCCAGCAGACCACAACCAGCACGCCGGCCAAGGCTGACAGCGGAACAAAGCTGGCGAGGGGCGCCGCCACCATAAGGAAAAGAAGTATAAAAAGCGAATGCATTATGCCGGAAAGCGGGCTCTTAGCCCCTGCGCGGACATTGGTGGCTGTGCGCGCAATCGTTCCGGTAACCGGGATGCCGCCGAATAGTGCGGACGCGATGTTGGCGAGTCCTTGAGCGACAAGCTCCATGTTGGAGCGATGCCTGCGCCCGGTCATGGTGTCAGCGACCTTGGCCGATAAAAGGCTCTCTACTCCGCCCAGAAGTGTGAAGGAAAGTGATACCGGCAGCAGGTTCAGCATCAGCCCCACAGTCATCGACGGCACGCTCGGCTTGAGCAGCCCATGCGGCAGTTCACCAAATCTGCTCCCGATAGTTTCCACGGGTAAGTGCAGGACCCAGGCAATAATGGAAGAGGCGATGACCGCCATAAGCATCCCAGGCCACAAAGGTTTGAAGCGCCTCAGCAGCAGGATGAGGACCGTGGACCCAAGACCGATTGTCAGTGCGGAAAGATTGAGGGTGGGCAGTGCGGCGGCCAACGCGGCCAGTTTGGGCAATAGCAGGCCCGGCTCTCCGCCTGCCAGGTGGAGCCCCGCCAGGTCCTTCAGCTGACTGGCCAGGATGATGACTGCAATACCTGCCGTGAAGCCTACGGTCACCGCGTGCGGGATATGGCGGATCAATGATCCCAGCCGGGACAATCCGACGAGAGCCAGGAAGACGCCGGACATAAGGACGGTCACAAGCAAGCCTTGAACGCCAAATTTTGAGACAGTCGTCGAAACCAGGACAATG
>CANGRN010000204.1 GCA_947455695.1 Alphaproteobacteria bacterium | reverse complement strand
TATATCGCGCAGGATCTCTATGATCCCACGACGGGTGAAATCTTTGCCGAAGCTGGCGAAGAAATCACCGCGAAGTCGCTGCAGCATCTCATCGACCTTGGTTTCGAAGAATTGCCGCTGCTCGATATCGACCACATCAACATCGGTCCCTACATCCGCAACACGCTTTCGGCAGACAAGAATTCTTCGCGTGAAGAAGCTCTGTTCGACATTTACCGCGTGATGCGTCCGGGTGAACCGCCGACGATTGAAACAGCGGAAACGATGTTCCATTCGTTGTTCTTCGATTCCGAGCGTTATGATCTCTCGGCCGTTGGCCGCGTGAAGATGAACATGCGCATGGATCTCGATGCGCCTGACACGATGCGTGTTCTGCGCCGCGACGACATTCTCGCGGTTGTGAAGGCTCTCGTTGATCTGCGCGATGGTCGTGGCGAAATCGACGACATTGACCATCTCGGCAATCGTCGCGTGCGCTCGGTCGGCGAGCTGATGGAAAATCAGTATCGTCTCGGCTTGCTGCGTATGGAACGCGCGATCAAGGAGCGTATGTCCTCTGTCGATATCGACACGGTCATGCCGCAGGATCTGATCAATGCGAAGCCAGCCGCTGCTGCTGTGCGCGAATTCTTCGGTTCGTCGCAGCTCTCGCAGTTTATGGACCAGACCAATCCATTGTCGGAAATCACCCACAAGCGTCGTCTCTCGGCACTTGGTCCGGGCGGTTTGACGCGCGAACGTGCAGGCTTCGAAGTCCGCGACGTGCATCCGACGCATTACGGCCGTATCTGCCCGATTGAAACGCCGGAAGGCCCGAACATCGGTCTGATCAATTCGCTCGCGACTTTCGCGCGCGTCAACAAATACGGCTTCATCGAAGCACCTTATCGTCGTGTTCACGACGGCAAGGTGTCGGAAGAGGTGATCTATCTCTCCGCGATGGAAGAATCCAAGCACTATGTCGCGCAGGCCAATGCCGTCATGGACGCCAACAAAATGCTCACGGAAGAGCTGATCATTTGCCGTCACTCCGGCGATGTGATGATGATTCCGCGTGAGCGCGTTGACTTCATGGACGTCTCGCCCAAGCAGCTCGTGTCGGTCGCCGCCGCGCTCATTCCGTTCCTTGAGAACGATGACGCGAACCGCGCACTCATGGGCTCGAACATGCAGCGTCAGGCTGTGCCGCTCGTCAAGGCCGATGCGCCTTTCGTGGGCACGGGTATGGAAGCTGTTGTGGCGCGTGACTCGGGTGCTGCCATTGCGGCGCGCCGCACGGGTTACATCGATCAGATCGATGCGACACGTATCGTTGTGCGCGCGACGGAAGAACTCGATGCCGGCAAGCCGGGCGTTGACATCTATCGTCTGATGAAGTTCCAGCGTTCGAACCAGTCGACCTGCATCAACCAGAAGCCTCTGGTGAAGGTGGGTGACTTCGTGCGCAAGGGCGACATTATCGCTGACGGTCCTTCGACCGATCTCGGCGATCTCGCGCTCGGCCGCAACGTACTCGTCGCGTTCATGCCTTGGAATGGCTACAACTTCGAAGACTCGATCCTGCTCAATGAGCGCATCGTGAAGGATGACGTGTTCACCTCCATTCACATCGACGAGTTCGAAGTGATGGCACGTGACACAAAGCTTGGTCCGGAAGAAATCACGCGCGACATTCCGAATGTGTCGGAAGAAGCGCTGAAAAATCTCGACGAAGCCGGCATTGTTTACATCGGCGCTGAAGTGCAGGCGGGTGACATTCTCGTCGGCAAGATCACACCGAAGGGCGAAAGCCCGATGACGCCGGAAGAAAAGCTCCTGCGCGCCATCTTCGGTGAAAAGGCCTCTGACGTTCGCGATACTTCGCTGCGCGTGCCTCCGGGCGTGCAAGGGACGATCGTGGAAGTGCGCGTGTTCAACCGCCACGGCGTCGACAAGGACGAACGTGCACAGGCGATCGAGCGTGAAGAGATCGAGCGTCTCGCCAAGGACCGTGACGACGAACTCGCGATCCTGGATCGTAACGTCTACACGCGTCTCCAGAACATGCTGTCGGGCAAGCCGGCCATTGCCGGTCCGAAGGGCTTCAAGAAAGACACTGTCCTGAACAAGGAAGGCATCGAGGAATATCCTCGTTCGCAATGGTGGGCTTTCGCGATCGAAGACGACAAGATCATGTCCGAGATCGAAGCCATGCGTAAGCAATATGACGAAGCGAAGAAGGGCCTTGAAAGCCGCTTCCTCGACAAGGTCGAAAAGCTGCAGCGTGGTGATGAATTGCCGCCAGGCGTGATGAAGATGGTCAAGGTCTTCGTTGCTGTGAAGCGCAAGATCCAGCCGGGCGATAAGATGGCCGGCCGTCACGGTAACAAGGGTGTCGTGTCGAAGATTGTGCCGCAGGAAGATATGCCCTTCCTCGCAGATGGCACACCTGTCGACATCGTCTTGAACCCGCTCGGCGTGCCTTCGCGCATGAACGTCGGCCAGATTCTGGAAACACATCTGGGTTGGGCTTGTGCGGGTCTTGGCCGTCAGGTTGGCGAAACCGTGAATGCTTACATGCGTTCGGGCGATGCACAGCCGCTGCGCACCAAGCTCATCGACATTTACGGTTCGGATGAGGTCGTCAAAGATCTCGACGATGCGTCGCTTGCCGAAATGGGTGAAAACCTGCGTCGTGGTGTTCCGATTGCAACCCCCGTCTTCGACGGTGCGCGCGAGAAGGACATTGTCGAAATGCTCATCAAGGCGGGTCTCGATCCGTCGGGCCAGTCGACACTCTATGACGGCCGCACCGGCGACACGTTCGATCGCAAGGTCACCGTTGGCTACATTTACATGCTGAAGCTGCATCACCTTGTCGACGACAAGATCCATGCACGCTCGATTGGTCCGTACTCGCTCGTCACGCAGCAGCCGCTGGGTGGTAAGGCGCAGTTCGGCGGTCAGCGCTTCGGCGAAATGGAAGTCTGGGCACTCGAAGCCTATGGCGCTGCTTACACGCTGCAAGAAATGCTGACTGTGAAGTCGGACGACGTGGCGGGCCGCACCAAAGTGTACGAAGCCATCGTGCGCGGTGATGACACGTTTGAATCCGGTATCCCGGAAAGCTTCAACGTGCTCGTCAAGGAAATGCGTTCACTCGGCCTCAACGTCGAACTCACGTCGACGAAGAAGATCGAAAATCCGCCGGCGGAAGCTGCGGAATAAAGAAATGTCCGGGAGCGTGGCAACGCGCTCCCGTTTCGAACCAATTTTTTATCCGGCAGGGCCGGTTGCAATTTTGCAAGGCCCGAGCTTCAGGAGATGGGTATGAATCAAGAGGTCATGAATCTCTTCAATCCGGTGGCCGCCCCGCAGGCGTTCGACCAGATCCAGATTGCCATCGCGAGCCCCGAAAAGATCCTCTCGTGGTCGTTCGGCGAGATCAAGAAGCCAGAGACGATCAACTATCGTACGTTCAAGCCTGAGCGCGATGGTCTTTTCTGCGCGCGTATCTTTGGCCCGATCAAGGATTACGAATGCTTGTGCGGCAAGTACAAGCGCATGAAGTACAAGGGCGTCATCTGCGAAAAGTGCGGCGTGGAAGTCACGCTGTCGCGCGTTCGCCGTGAACGCATGGGCCATATTTCTCTGGCCGCGCCGGTTGCTCACATCTGGTTCTTGAAGTCGCTGCCCTCGCGCATCGGCCTCCTGCTCGATATGACGCTGAAAGATCTCGAGCGCATTCTCTATTTCGAATCCTATATCGTTCTCGATGCGGGCCTCACGCCCCTCAAGGATCGTCAGCTTCTGTCGGAAGATGATTATCTGCGCGCGCAGGACGAATATGGTCAGGACTCGTTCACTGCGCTGATCGGCGCGGAAGCGATCCGCGAAATTCTGCGCAATATGGATCTTGAAACGATTGCAGCCCAGCTGCGCGTTGAAATTGCCGAAGCGACAACGGAACTCAAGCCGAAGAAGCTCGCCAAGCGTCTCAAGATCATCGAAGCTTTCATGCAGTCGGGCAACAAGCCCGAGTGGATGATCCTGACCGAAGTGCCGGTGATCCCGCCGGATCTGCGTCCGCTCGTGCCGCTCGATGGTGGCCGTTTCGCGACATCCGATCTGAACGATCTCTATCGTCGCGTGATCAACCGCAACAATCGTCTGAAGCGCCTCATTGAATTGCGCGCGCCTGACATCATCATCCGCAACGAAAAGCGCATGCTTCAGGAAGCGGTCGATGCTCTGTTTGATAACGGCCGTCGTGGCCGCGTCATCACGGGTGCGAACAAGCGTCCG
>CANGRN010000203.1 GCA_947455695.1 Alphaproteobacteria bacterium | reverse complement strand
GGAAAGCGCCCATGAAGGACCGGCCCATTTTGTTATCGTGGCCGACATGAAGTCACGCTCCATCGCGGGCCTGGAAGAAGAGATTTTCACCCTGGGCCAGGCGCACCGCTTCGGGCCGCAGTCCTGGGTCCTGTCCAGCGAAGCCAGCATCAACACCATCCGCAATGCGCTGGTGCAGAAGCTGGGCAAGATCGACACGCTGTTCATCGTCGATGCCGCGCACGACAAGGCCGCATGGTTCAATTTCGGTCCCGAGACCGACACCCGCATCCGCAAGATGTGGACCCGTCCGGTCGAATTCACCGGCGCCGAAAAGCGCGCCGCCCGCCGGGCCTAAAGCGCGCAGGCGCCAGCCGGAGCGCCATCAAGAGAGCGTTTTCAATTCCCGGCGATAACGCGCGGCATTGGCGAGATAGGTCTGCGCCGACACTTCCAGCCCCTGTATCTGATCGGCCGTGAGATCGCGCATGGCCTTGGCCGGCGTGCCCAGGATCAGCTTGCGGTCCTCGAACACCTTGCCTTCCGTTACCAGGGCGCCCGCGCCCACCAGGCTGCGCGCCCCGATGCGCGCGCGGTTAAGCAGCACGGCACCCATGCCGATCAGCGAATGATCGCCCACCTCCGCGCTGTGCACGATGACGCGGTGTCCGATGGTGACCCCGCGCCCGATGGTCACGGGCTGTCCCGGATCGGCGTGAATGATGCTATGATCCTGCACATTCGAGTCTGGCCCGATTGTGATCCACTCGTTATCGCCGCGCAGCACCGCGCCGAACCAGATGCTTGCACCCTTCAGCAATCGCACCTTTCCGATCACCGCGGCATCCGGCGCGATCCAGCAATCATCGGCGATCTGCGGCTCTGCACCATCCAGGGCGTAAATCGGCATCGAGTTTCATCCGCGTTGTTGCGTCGCGAGAAATTCATACACCGCTGCGCAAGAAAGACGATACCCTGAAGTCAGGCGGTTTGATTCGCCTGTTTATGGGGGAAAACGGCACTGGTGCTTCTCGCACTGCGTTCGCCAACGGAATCCAGGGCCGGTTCGCCGGGCAGCCCCTCCCCTTCGTTCACACCCACTGTTCACATCACCATCGGGAGTATCCATGGCCAAGCGCTCCATGCGTTCGAAGTCGCGTGACTCTGCATTTGCTCAGCAAAATGTGCACCCGCTTTTTCCCAGCCGCTCCGGTCATGGTGCCGGCTGGACACCGCATGATCCCGATGGCCAGTTCCGAGACCGAAAATACGTAAAAAACATCCGGGCGATGAGCCCGGCGCAGCAGCAGTTCATGGACGCGGTCGACACCCAGAGCGTGGTGCTGGCGCTGGGACCGGCAGGCACGGGCAAGACCTACCTGGCCATCGCCAAGGCGGTCGAAGCGCTGGAGGCCGGCAAGGTCAGCCGCATCGTGCTGTCGCGTCCGGCGGTGGAGGCGGGCGAAAGCCTGGGCTTTCTGCCGGGCGACCTGCAGGAGAAGCTGGCGCCTTACCTGCGCCCGCTCTACGACGCCCTGACAGAGCGGCTGGGCACCAAGCGGCTCAAGGCGATGCTGGCCGACGGCATCATCGAAATCGCGCCGGTGGCCTATATGCGTGGCCGCACCCTCAGCGAATGTTTTGTGGTGATCGATGAGGCGCAGAACTGCACCTACACCCAGATCAAGATGTTGCTGACACGGCTGGGCTGGCGTTCGACCATGGTGCTGACCGGCGATCCGGACCAGACCGATCTTCTGCCCGGCATTTCCGGCCTGGCCGATATCGCGGCAAAGCTGGACCCGCTGCCGGATATTCCCGTGGTGCGGCTGGCGGAAGGCGACATTGTCCGCCATCCGCTCGTCGCCTCGATGCTGACGGTACTTTGAAATAGAAAAGGCGCGGATGACCTCCGCGCCTTTTTCTTCTAGATCGCGATCTCAACCAAAATCGCACCCAACATAAAAGACCAATAGGCCGCCAGGCCCAGCGCAAAGCCGTATGCGGTGCGGCTGCATTCCTTCTTGCGGAAGGAGCGCGTGGAATTGTCCACCAGCACGCTGGGACCGGCCAGCAGCATCACCCCGTAGTAGGTATAGGTCGCGGCGCGGGTTTCCGGCTTGGTCTTCGCGATCAGGCGATAGACGTTCGCGGTGATGCCCGACAGCGTCAGGCCTCCCGCGAGGGAGAACAGCAACAACAGGATATTTCGCATGCCCCGGGTCCTTTAGCCTTTCCGCATCAGCAATGACTGGACAACCGCCTTCACCTTGGCCTGGGGCTCAGCCTGGTGGAGATCGGCCGCCACGGCCCGCCAGCGCGGGCTCAGGGACGGCATGTGGCCGGTAATCAGGGCGATAAGGACCATCGCCGTGCCGGCTCTGAAGAGATGTGACATGTCCCGAAATGACGCGAAATGATGTTTCCGTGTCACGCGTCGCAAGAATTGGGCAACCCGGCCCGGCACACCTCCGCGGCGCCGCGTTGCCGGTGTTAGGCTTGCCGGATGGGGAGCCTTGGCGACCGCGACGAAATCCACCGCCACTCCGGCTGGCTGATCCCGGCCGGCTTCTTCCTGGCCATTGTGGCGCTGTCGGGCCTGTTCCTGGGCTGGTACCTGCGGCCCGGCCCCAAGGCACCCGCCGCGCCCACCGGCCGCTCCACAATGGTGCAGGTCACGGTGCGCGGCACCGCTTTCACCATTCCCGCCAACTATATGGAAAACTCGGCGGCGCGCGCCGGAGGCGAGCTGGATTCCCTGGCGCTGTCGGCGCTGTTCCCATCCTGGCGCGGCTATTCGGATGCCGACGCACGGCTCTTCACCGGCAACGCCCCGGATTCGCCGGTCATCCGCCTGTCGCTGCGGGGCGATCCCAACAACCTCGACGAAGAAGCCCGGCTGCAGCGCATCTACATGCCCTATATCGAGAACCGCAAAGGCGCGGCCGGACCGTTCGGATTGACCCAATATGGCTTCGCCAGGGATTCGGGCTATGAGCGCAACGATCTGTTCGCCGGGCACGGCGACAAGGGACTGGTGCTGCTGCTGTGCGAGCGGGCTGCGGCCGACCTGCCCAGTCCCAACTGCCTGGCGGTGGACCGGCCGCTGGCGAAGAATCTGAGCTTCTCCTACCGCTTCAAGCGCGCCTATCTGGCGCGCTGGCAGGAGATCAGTGCCGGCACCGATGCGTTGATCGCAAAATTCCGGAAGTCCTGATTAGCGCGTGGCCGGCGCTTCGGGCAGGTCCATGTCCAGGATCGCCATGTTGAAGGCATAGGAGACTTCGCCGTCTTCCTCGTCCTTGAACAACACGCCGACAAATTCGCCGTTGATGTGCATCTCGACCGAATCCGGCTGCTTGGGACGTTCCACGATGGTGATGGTGTCCAGCCGGAACAGGTTGCGCAGGTATTTTTCCAGGCGCCAGATTTCGCTGCGGGTCACGGCCATTTCCTTATCAATTGGACGGCCCCAAGTCGCACGGCCCGCCATTACGGTCAAGCAGTTCAGCCGGTGTTATCCGGCAGTTCCTCGATGAAATGGTTCATCTGCTGCGAGGGGTTTTCCCCGCAATCGCAATTGATCAGCTTGGCGGGCACCCCGACGGCGGTGCAGTGCGCGGGAACCGCTTTCAGCACCACCGAGCCGGCGCCGATGCGGCTGTATTCGCCCACTTCGATATTGCCCAGGATCTTTGCCCCCAGAGACAACAACACGCCGCGGCGGATCTTGGGATGGCGGTCGCCGCTTTCCTTGCCGGTGCCGCCCAGGGTCACGTCCTGCATGATGGAGACATCGTCTTCCACCACGGCGGTCTCGCCGATCACGATGCCGGTGGCATGGTCGAACATGATGCCCTGGCCAATCTTGGCGGCGGGATGCACATCGACCGCGAACAGCTGGGAGATGCGGCTCTGCAGGAACAGCGCCATCGCCTTGCGGCCCTGCCCCCACAGCCAGTGGGAGATGCGGTAACTCTCCAGCGCATGGAAGCCTTTGTAGAACAGGAAGGCGTCGACATAGGAATGGCAGGCCGGATCGCGTTCGAACACCGCCGACAGGTCGGCACGCAGCGCCTGTCCGAAACCGTCTTCGCTGGCGGCATGGTCGAACATTTCGCGGATGGCCAGGGGCGAAAGATCCTCGCCGCCCAGCTTGCGCGCCAGGTGATAGGACAGCGCCTGCTCCAGCCGGTCATGCTGCAGGATGGTGGCATGGACAAAGCCCGCCAGCGTGGGTTCGCGTGCCGCCATGGCTTCGGCCTGCTGGCGCAGGGCCGTCCAGATCGGATCGACGGAAGATACTTTT
>CANGRN010000202.1 GCA_947455695.1 Alphaproteobacteria bacterium | reverse complement strand
GGTGCATGTGATACCGGGCAGGCAGACCGGATGTTAGGTATCCTGGCCGAACCTGTTTTGATTCAGATCAATTTGAGGTCTGGGGCGGGGCGGCCGCTCCGGGGCAGGGGGCTTTCTCTGGGCGGCGGCGCGGTTTGCTTTGTGCGTTGCGCCGCACGCTGGCTGGCCGTCAGTGCGGCGCCTGAAACGGGTTATCGACGCGCACTGCGTTGATATTGGGCACGTCACCGGAGGGGATCCCCATTCGAGGGCCGGAGTCCGTCCAGGTGGCGGGATGCCTGCCGGGTTTGCAGCCACAGTCCGCAAAAAGCTTCCATTGAATTTCTTGGGCCCGCGACCGGATCTGGCGGTCCGTGACGCGATGGGCGTCCCTGTCTGCCGCGAGTGCCTGCATGTCCGCCGCGTAGACTTCAAATGCATCCATCGCCGTCAGGTTGATGGTCCTGGCAAAGTCGCGTTCGGCAGCCAGTTGGCAGGCTTGCCACTCGGACTAGGTCTTGAATTCCTTTTCCGTCCATCTGGTTTTGCAGGCGACGGTCTCCTGTCGCAGCCCGGCAGCAGCCTTTGGCACGGCCGCTTTGTCATAGGTGTCCGCGCAGCCTGCCAGCATCAGGGTGGCAAAGGTGACTGTCAGAATGCGGCCCATGGTGCCTCCCATTCCTCAACCAGCTTCACGATGTCGCCAATGTCCCAAACCCGTTGTGCAAGATGCGCGGGGGCGACATGCCAATGCTGCTTTTGACACCGGCGATTTATACGATATCACGGCGACCTGATCCAGCGGCGTACGCCGAAAGGGACTTTCAGGCTCAGGCGGTATAGTATTGTCGAGAGATGTTATCCCAACCGAAGGGCCGGCCATGACCTACTCGCTTGAAGACCTGAAACGAAAACTCGCAGACGGTGGCTGGCGTACCAATACCGGCAGTTCCGCAGTTCCTGAGCAGGGCACGCTCGGGCAAATGGTCGAGGGAGCCCATGGCCGTCGCAAGAGCGGCCAGGCTGTGGGGGTCATCGAAGAGATCGAGACCGAGATCAAGATCGACATGCTCCAACTGGAGGAGCTTTGGTGGCATATGGGGCTGCCGACGATCTAGGTACCGCACCAACCGCCAAACCCAACCGCTCCCGATGGAATGTACATGACCGACAGCGCCGACGATTATGTGTATGACGAAGCCTCCGGCGAATGGATTCCCGCGGCCGAGGCCGCCAGGCGGGCAGCCCTGGTGGATCTGGTCGAGGTCCGTGATTCCGCCGGCAACCTGCTTGCCGACGGCGACAGCGTGGTCACCATAAAGGACCTCAAGGTGAAAGGCGCCGGGCAGACGCTGCGCCGGGGCACGGTCATCAAAGCGATCCGGCTCACCGGGGACCCCCAGGAGATCGATTGCCGCTATGAGGGCATCAAGGGACTTGTGTTGCGGGCGGAATTCGTCCGCAAGCACTGACCCCGGGAGGCCGTCAGGGCCCTTCTGCAACCAAAGGCGCTCACGGGCGTTGCTACGTGGTCAGAGTCTCTTCGACCAGCTCTGGTGTTTTAAGAAAGCCTGACGCCTAAGCCCCCAAGCCCCCGCGTTGGGCTTTTTTGTGCCTGAAGCCCAGGCGCGGCCCCGATTGCAAATGGACCAATGCCCCTGCGCCCCACCGGTCTTTACGCGCAAACAGGACCGGAACCAGGCCCGGCACGGGGGCGGGAGCGAGAAACATGAGCGCCATGGTGAAGACGACGCGCACCGCCCTGATCCTTTGTCTGGGCGTGGTTGCCGCACCCTCCGCGTCGTTCGCCGGCGCTCAGGCGCCGGATCGGGCCGCCGGCAGCGCGACGCATGCATCAGCACAGGCCGGACTTTTTGCAGGCTGGGTGATCGCCTCGGGCGATAGTCGCGGCCTGCCATTTGTTATCGTCGACAAGATGAATGCCGAGGTCCTTGTCTTCCATCCGGACGGGCGTCTTCGCGGCGCGGCGCCGGCGCTGCTGGGCCTGGGACATGGCGACGACAGCGTGCCCGGCATCGGGCAGCGCAAGCTCTCCACCATAACGCCCAAGGAGCGCACCACCCCCGCCGGCCGCTTCGTGGCGTCGCTGGGCAACGACTTCGGCAAGAAGAACATTCTCTGGGTCGACTATGATGCCGCCCTTTCGTTGCATCGGGTGATCCCCACCAAATCGCGGCTGCATCGCCTGGCGACCCCGTCCATCCTGGACAACCGGGCCTCTTTTGGCTGCATCAATGTCCCGGCAAAATTCTTTGACACGGTGGTCGAGCCGAGCTTCACCGGCACAAAAGGGATCGTCTATATCCTGCCGGAAACCCGCCCGATCCAGGCGGTATTTCCCGCCTATGCCGTCGATGAGCAGAAGCGGCCGTCAAACTAGGCACCCCCCACCCGCGATGAGGCGGATACAGCGCATCGGTTATTGCCAATGGCCTGGCCTTTCGCACGTCAGCCACAGCGCGGATGAAGCGAAAGGCCGGACGACACCAGTTCGAATGTCCGCTTTGCGACATGAGCCGACATCGCCACTTTGCCTCACCGCGGCGCCCCAGCGGCATAATACACCTGTATCTTGACTCGATAATACAAGTGTATCATGATCGCGGCATGACTAGGAAAATCAGCATAACGGGAGCAGAAAGCCAGATCATGGAAGCCTTGTGGAGCAAGGCGCCCTTGACACCGGAACAGATCATCGCGGCGGTTGGGCCGGCCAATGGCTGGGCGCCCGGGACGGTGCGCACGCTGATCACCCGCTTGTTGAGCAAAAAGGCGCTGGCCGGTTCGCGGGGGAAGGGCAACTATCTCTATCGCCCGCTGATTGAGCGCGCAGATTATGTGCAGTCCGAAAGCCAGAGCCTGCTTGACCGGCTGTTCGGCGGACAGGTGGCGCCGCTTGTGGCACATTTCGCGCGGCACCGCGCCTTGTCGGCGGCAGATTTGCGGAAATTGAAAAAGCTTATTGCGGAATTGGAGGATGATCGTGGCTGATTTTCTGTTGCTTCTGGCAAAGATCAATCTGGCGATGGTCGCCGCCACCGTGCTGGTCGTGATTTTGCGCCGGCCGGTACGCGCCGCCTTTCATGCCCCGGTGGCTTATGCGTTGTGGCTATTGGTGCCCGCCGCGATGCTGGCCAGTCTTTTGCCTCCGCGCATCGTGGCGGCCGCCGCCGATCCGGCGCGTGCGCAAATCCCGATTTTTACCGGACCGGTTTTGCCAATGCCATTGTCCGGGGGCGGGGCAACGTTCGACTGGGTTCCTTTGCTGTTCGTGGGTTGGGTGATTGGCGTCGCCGCAATGTTGGCCTTGATGGCCATGGCGCAATTTAAATTTCACACTGCCGAACGCCAAGGCGTGGCGGGACCGGCGGTAACGGGATTTTTGTGGCCACGCATTGTAATCCCGGCGGGTTTTGCCGCCCGTTTCAGCTTGGAGGAGCAGGCGGCGGTGCTGGCGCATGAACAGGCGCACCTGGCGCGGCAGGATGCACGCGTTAACGCGTGTGTGGCGCTGCTGCGCTGCCTGTGCTGGTTCAATCCTCTTGTTCATGTTGGCGCAGCACTGATGCGCCGCGACCAGGAGCTTGCTTGCGATGCCGCGGCGCTGAACCATGTGTCGCGGATCGACTACGCAAATGCTCTGGTCAAGTCCCATATGCGCACGGTGGCCTCGCCGTTGGGGTGCGCCTGGCCGGGCTATGAGCATCCTTTGACCGAACGGGCGGAGCTTCTCAAATTCGCGCCTCCGGGACAGGTCCGGCGTTCGGCGGGCATTGGCGTGGTCGCGGCGTTGACCATCTGTGCAGGCGTTGGCGCTTGGGCGGCGCAGCCGGCGCAAACAGCAGGCAAGACGTTTGCCGGAAAATGGTTTTGGGCCATGCCTGCGTTCGCCGGTGGGCCATCACTTACCATGAGCCTGGAATCGGGTCAGGACGACAAATTCAACGGTCCGCCCAAGGACAAGAACAACGTCCAATACAAATATGTCGTGATGCATTTTCCCTATGGTTTTGCGCAGTCTGACGATGCCGTGATGGATTACCGGCTCGACAGCAACATGGCGGAGCACAAGACAATTATACTTAAGGGTAACGTCTGGTTGGCGACCGGCCCAGAGATCCCGGGCGTCGCCATTAAGGGCCGCACGCTGACATTCGACGCGCGGACCGGCATGTTGAATATGAACGGCAAAAGCTATCCCAGTGGCATGCCAAAATTCGTCCCCTGCACCAGGAACTGCAAGCGGATCGAGCGATGAACGGTCTATCGGCCAGGTCTGGGCAGGAAGCGCCC
>CANGRN010000201.1 GCA_947455695.1 Alphaproteobacteria bacterium | reverse complement strand
GAAGTCACGTTGCAGACCCGCGATGGGATGCTGGTGCAGACCATTCATCTGCGCGGCTTTCCATTCGAGACCGCGTCGGACGATGAACTGAATTACCGCAAGGCGATGCGCGAGACTTTGCTGCGCGGCGCAGCCTCATCGCGGCTGGCGATCTATCATCATGTCGTGCGCCGCAAGGTGAACACCGAGATCGATAGCACACCGGACAACGCCTTCTGCCGCCGGCTGGACAATGCATGGCGGGCGCGACTGTCGCGGCGGCAGCTGTATGTGAACGAGATTTTCCTGACCCTGGTGCGGCGACCCTTGCAGGGCGGCGCCGGCTTCATCGAAAAGTTGCTGAAGAAGCCGGGCGAGAACAAGGCGCTGCTGGAACGCGAACTGCGCCAGCTGCACGCCACCCGCGAAACCTTCCTGGCCACCTTGGCGCCCTACGGCCCGCGCACCCTGTCGCTGTACAAGGGGCCCACCGGGTTGTGTTCGGAGCCGGCCGAGTTCCTGTCGCTGCTGACCAATGGCGTGGCGCGCCGCGTTTTGGCGCCCACCGGCGATATGGGACAGAGCGTGGCGACGCGGCGGCTGTCTTTTGGCTTCGACGCCATGGAGTTCAGCGCCAGCGGCAATGAACGCACCAGCTTTGGCGCAATGATCTCGCTGAAGGATTATCCGCTGCGCTCGGTGCCCGGCATGCTGGACGGCGTGCTGCGCCTCCCGTTCGAGATGGTGCTGACCGAAAGCTTCGCCTTTGTCGAACAGCAGACCGCGCTGTCGCGCATGACCCAGGCGCTGCGCCGGTTGCGCGCCGCCGATCACGACGCGCTTAGCCTGCGCAGCGAGCTGGCCGCTGCCAAGGATGATGTCGCGGCGGGCCGCGCCGCCTATGGCGAGCATCACCTCTCCATCCTGGCACGCACACCGACCTTTGAAGCGCTGGACCAGGCTACCGCCGACATCCAGGCCGCACTTTCCGAAACCGGCGCCATCGCAGTGCGCGAGGAAATGAATCTGGAGCCGGCTTTCTGGGCCCAGTTCCCCGGCAACTTCAGCCTTATTGCCCGCAAGGCGATGCTGTCCACCGCCAACTTCGCCAGCCTGGCCAGTTTCCACAATCATCCCACCGGCCAGGCCAGCGACAATCACTGGGGCCAGCCCATCACCGTGTTGGAGACCACGTCCTTCGGTCCCTATCACTTCAATTTCCATTCCGGGGACCTGGGCAACTTCACCATCATTGGCCCGTCCGGTTCGGGCAAGACCGCGCTGCTGGCGTTCCTGCTCGCCCAGGCCGAACGGATGCAGCCGCGCATCGCCTATTTCGACAAGGACCGCGGCGCCGAAGGCTTCATCCGCGCCATCGGCGGTCAGTACGATGTGATCTCGCCCGGCCAACCCACCGGCTTCAATCCGTTGGCGCTGCCAGACACGGGCGAAAACCGCGCCTTCCTCACCGAATGGCTGTCGCGCCTGCTGTCGTCCTATGGCGCGCCGCTGACCTCGGAAGACCGCGCCATCATCGCCGACGCCATCGATGCCAATTATGCGCAAGCCCCCAGCCATCGCCGGCTGCGCTACCTGCGCGAACTGTTCCGCGGCACGCGCCGCCCCAGCGCCGGAGACTTGGCCGCGCGGCTGGGCGCCTGGTGCGACGGCGGCGAACATGCCTGGCTGTTCGACAATGAAGAGGACGCGCTGGATGTGACGACGCGCATCCTGGGCTTCGACATGACAAGGCTACTGAACTCGCCGACCACCCGCACACCCGCCATGATGTACCTGTTCCATCGCATCGAGCAGCGGCTGGACGGCACCCCCGCCATTATCGTGGTGGACGAAGGCTGGAAGGCGCTGGATGACGATGTCTTTGTCGGCAAGATCAAGGACTGGGAAAAGACCATCCGCAAGCGCAATGGGCTGGTGGGCTTCTGCACCCAGAATGCCGATGACGCGCTGGAAAGCCGCGTCGGCCCCGCCATCATCGAGCAATCCGCTACCCAGATCTTCTTTCCCAATCCCAAGGCGCGCGCATCCGACTATATCGGCGGCTTCGGCCTGAGCGAGCATGAATTCGAACTGGTGCGCAGCCTGCCCGACACCTCGCGCTGCTTTTTGATCAAGCAGGCCGATCACAGCGTGGTGGCGCGGCTGGACCTGTCAGGCCTGACTGGCGAACTGAAAGTTCTGGCGGGCACCGAGACCAGCGTGCGCCAACTGGACGCCCTGCGGGAACAGCTGGGCGACGAGCCCGGCGCGTGGCTCGACGCCTTCATGAATTCCCGCAGCCCCAATAGTTTCAGGGGCGTGGCATGAGCGTTTGCGCCACCACGACGGACCTGGGCGTGGTGCGCGACGTCCTGACGGCGGTGAATTGCAACACCAAGAGCTTCGCCCGCCTGGGCTATGAATCCCTTACCGCCGCCGGCTCGCCGTTCCAGGCGGCATTGACCGTGGTGCTGACCATCTACGTCGCGGTGATCGGCTATCGCCTGTTGTTCGGCAATGGCGCGCGGCTGGCTGACGGCCCCACCATCGCCCTGAAGATCGGCACGGTGCTGGCGCTGGTGACCAGCTGGAGCCTGTTCCAGACTTTGGTGTTCGATGTCGCCGAACGCGCACCGCTGGAAATTGCCAGCATCATTTCCGCCCCCATGCGCGGATCGGCCATGGCGTCCGATCCGGTGGCGGGCTTGCAGGCCGCCTATGACCAACTTTCGGAAACCGCCAACGCCTTTGCCCATCCGCCCAAGAGCGTGCCCGACAAGGCCCAGGCCGATTACGCCGCCGCCTCCCAGGCGCTGACCATGGCCTCCAACGCTATGTTCGTCGCCAGCGCCGGGCTGATCGCCGTCATCACCATCGCCATCGGGTTTCTCACCGCCACCGGCCCATTGTTCATCGCCCTGTTCCTGTTCTTGCAGACGCGGGGCTTTTTCATCGGCTGGGTGCGGGCGCTGGGCGCCTGTGCCTTCGGACTGATCAGCGCCTGGAGCCTGACCATCCTGATGCTGCATGCCGTTCAGCCCTGGATGGAAAGCCTGTCGGATATCGGCGCAAATGGCATCGCCGATGCCCGCACCGGCATCACCGCCGCCATCATCGTGCTGATCTTCTGCGCCAGCCAGTTTGCGGTCCTGTTGGCGGCCATTGTGATCGCGCGCGGTTTCCGCCTGCCGGGCGACGCCCGTGCCGCAGCCGCGCCCGCTGCGCCCGCCCCGACTGTCGCGGCCGCCAACCCGCTGGACATGATTTCACGCCCCGCGCGTTTGGCCGAGCAGCTGGGACGCTTTGAAACATCATCCGTCACCACCGACCGCAGCGCCGCAGCCGCCAGCGCCGCGAGCGCCGGACGCGGACCTGTGGCCGCCCCCGCAGCCGGGCGCATCGGGGACATGTACCGCCGCCCCGCGGTGAACCGCGAAGCGAGGCGGGGATGAGAAAAATCCTTTCATCCCTGATCTGCGCCGCGTTCTTCGTCGCCACCACACCATCGCAGGGCGCGCTGATCCCGCGTCCCGGTTCAGGCGATCCGCGCATTTATGTGGTGGACTACGATCCCGCCCAGGTGGTGGAGCTGCACGCCACCATGGGCTACCAGACCTTTGTCGAATTCGCCTCCGACGAGCATATCGAGAATGTCGCGGTGGGCGATGCCACCGGCTGGCAGATCACCCCCAACCGCGCCGCCAACCTGTTGTTCGTCAAGCCGCTGAACGACGTGCCCACCACCAACATGACGGTGGTGACCAACTATCGCCGCTATTCCTTCGAACTCAGCGTGCGCCCCCATGCCCCTTCCGGCGACAAGAGCATCGTCTACACCTTGCGCTTCCAGTATCCCGAAGTGGCGGTCGCCACCGTGATGGCGAGGCCCGCCGCGCCCGAGCCGCCGCCGCTGCCCAAGGTCGCCAATGCCGCCTACAGCTATGACGGCTCGCCCCGCATCGTGCCGTCGCGGGTGTTCGATGACGGCAAGGCCACCTATTTCGAATTCCGCGACGGCGATTCCTATCCCGCCATCTTCTCGCTCGACGGCGACAAGAACGAACAGGTGGTCAATACCTATATGCGCAGCGGCTATATCGTCGCCGACCAGGTGTCGCGCGGCTTTGTGCTGCGCCAGGGCACCGACGTCACCCGCGTATACAATGATGGTTTCCGCGCGCCCGGCCCGGGCCCGCAAAGCCCCCGCCGCCGGGCCAAGAGCTGCTGGATCTGCCTATGAGCAACATCCCTCCCGATCTCACCCGCAGTCCTGTGTTCGAGCGCGGAAACGCACTTCATCCCGGCCTGGTGCGCTCCGGT
>CANGRN010000200.1 GCA_947455695.1 Alphaproteobacteria bacterium | reverse complement strand
TAACCGGCAACGGGCGGTGTACGCAGGCCGCCCTGCGCTTCGCAAATTCGCTGGAATTTTCGCCAGGCCCGTCCGCTGTCCAGCACCTCCGCCGCCATGCCCAGGCCGTTGCCCGCCGGCGCTGTGCCGGTCATTTCCAGCAACCCCGCTGCGAGCGCGAGCGCATGATCCCGCAGATCCCTTGGCGCGCCGGAATCGTTGCGCAACACGGCCAGAACGTCATGCGCCTCCAGTGCGGGGCCGATGCCCCGTCCGACCGGCTGTGCGCCGTCCGAGATCAGGATTTGCACCTTGATGCCGAACTCGCCCGCCACCGCCATCAGGCCTTGGCTGAGAAGGGCTGCCGCGGCGGGCGTTCGCACCTTGGCGGTTGCGCCGACCGGCATGTCGATCACCAGATGAGTCGAGCCGGCAGCTATCTTCTTGGAAAGAATGGATGCGATCATCTGGCCCTCGCTGTCCAGGTCCAGCGCATGTTCGATCCTGATCAGGATGTCATCGGCCGGACTGATGTCGACGGCCCCGCCCCAGGCGATGCAACCGCCTTCGCGCAACACGATGGCGCGGATCTGGCGTTCATTCAGCGCCACCGGCGCGAGGGTTTCCATCGTGTCGGCGGTGCCCGCGGGCGAGGTGATGGCGCGGGACGAGGTCTTGGGCATGACCAGGCCGAGTTCGGAGCAGATCGCCACCACGATGGGTGTGGTGCGGTTGCCGGGGACCCCGCCCACCGAATGCTTGTCGGCAATGACCGGCGCATCCCAGCGCAGCCGGTTGCCGGTTTCCACCATGGCCCGGGTGAGGCCGCAAATCTCGCTATGCGTCAGCGGCCGCGTGGCGCAGGCGGCGATGAAGGCGGAAATCTCGATGGCCGAATAGCGGCCATCGACAATATCGTCGATGATGCGATGCATGGCATCGGGGTCCAGATCATGCCCGTAGATGCGTCGCCGCATCTGGCTGAGGGATTCCACCGGCGGGGCGTGCCGTACCGTAATCGCCTCGCCGTCGCGAACCTCCAGCAAACGGCATGTGACGTCCGACAAACCCACTTCGTCCGGGGCCAATATCCCGCCTTCGACCTGGTAGAGCGTGGCGATGGCATGGCGCCGCCCCGTGGAGAGAAGGATGCGATTGTGGGATGTAAATCCTTCCGACCGGCAGACCGCTGAATCCTTGCGCAGGAACACCATGGCCTCGGCATGGGTGTCGATACCCAGCCGCCGCGCTTTCAATGCCCCGGTCTTTGGCACACTCATGTCAGTGCAACTGTCTGGCCATGGTCCGGGACAAGGCAGGTCCAGCGCAGTTCCTCTTCCAGCATATGGCGAAGCTTGTCGGCACTCTGCGGTTCGCCATGCACGACAAAGGTCTGGCGCGGCGGTACGGTGAAGCCCTTGGCCCAGCGCAACAGTTCGTCCTGGTCGGCATGGGCCGACAGCATGGCAAGGTTGTGGACCTTGGCGCGCACGGGAAGGTAATGCCCATACATCTTGATGCGCTGTTCACCCGCCACCATCGCCGCGCCGCGCGTGCCGCCTGTCTGGAATCCGGCAAAGACAATCGCGCTGCGCGGGTCGGTCACATAGCGCTCCAGATGGTGAAGCACGCGCCCCCCGGTCGCCATGCCGCTGGCCGAGATAATGACCTTGGGAACCGGATTGGCGGTCAGCGCCTTGGACTCGGTGCTGGTGCGGACATGGTGGATGCCGCCATCCAGCAGCGCCAGCTGTTCGGCGCGCAACCGGTGATCCTGCGGATGCCGCCGGAAGATGTCGGTGGCATTGATCGCCATGGGACTGTCCAGGAAGACCGGCAACAGCCGCGGCAGGCGTCCCGCGGCCTTGAGGCGCGCCATGTGGAACAGCAGGCTTTGCGCCCGTCCAACGGCGAAGGAGGGAATGACGACGGTGCCGCCGCGATGCACAGTGGAATTGATGATGTCGGCGAGCGCGTCTTCTGGATCGGCTGTGTCGTGACGCCGGTCGCCATAGGTGGATTCCATGAGCAGGTAATCGGCGCGGGCCGGGGTAACCGGATCGGGCATCAACGGGTCGTCGTAGCGTCCGATATCGCCGGAGAAAGCCACCGTAACGCCATGCCAGTTCAGCAGCGCGGTGGCGGCGCCCAGAATATGGCCCGCCCGCAGAAAGTGGAGCTGCGCACCGCAGGGAAGGGTCACAAGCTGGTCGAAGGGAAGGGGATGGAGACGGTCCAGCGAACGCTGCGCGTCCTCTTCGGTATAAAGCGGCAGGGCCGGCATGTGCTTGGAGAAGCGGTGGCGGTTTGCGAAATCGGCGTCCTGTTCCTGCAGGTGGCCGGAATCGGGCAGCAGAATGCTGCAGAGTTCTGCCGTTCCCTCGGTACACGCGATCTTTCCCCGATAGCCGTTTTTCACCAGCAGGGGCAGGTAACCGGAATGATCCAGATGCGCATGGGTCAGGACGACGGAGTCTATGCTGGACGGCGGCACCGGCAAGGCAGACCAGTTACGCAGGCGCAGCGCCTTGAAACCCTGAAACAGGCCACAGTCGACCAGAAGGCGGTGGTTGCCGTCGTCCAGCAGATATTTCGAACCGGTGACGGTGCCGGCGCCGCCCAGGAATGTCAGATTCAGTGCCATTTGGCGTCCTTTTGAAGGATTTCAAACTGCAACAGGACCGTGGCGGGACAATTGATCTGGCGCAAGGGCGGCCGGGTTCTATGGGCGCATTGTTGCGGCCTGCCGTCATGGTGACGGCCAGGGAGGCCGGAATGAGCGACAAGTCACTTCAGCAGGATATCCTTGATGAACTGGATTTCGAACCCAGCGTGAATGCCGCCCATATCGGCGTGTCCGTCAACAATGGCGTGGTCACCCTGAACGGTCATGTCGGCAGCTATGTGGAAAAGCTCGCCGCGGAAAAAGCCGTCAAGCGCGTCAAGGGCGTGCGCGCCATCGCCCAGGAGATGGACGTGCGTTTCCCCAGCGACAAGAAGACGGCCGATGATGACATCGCGGCGCGTGCGGTCAACTTCCTGTCCTGGAGCGCGGTCGTGCCACCGGGCAGCGTCAAGGTGAAGGTGCAGGATGGCTGGGTAGGGCTCTCCGGAGCCGTGGAGTGGCAGTATCAGCGCACCGCGGCCGAAGCCGAGATCCGCCGCCTGTCGGGTGTTGTCGGCGTGGTCAACTCCATTACCATCAAGCCCCGCGTGGCGGCCGCGGACGTCAAGCGCAAGATCGAAGGGGCGCTGCGGCGCCATGCCGAGCTGGAAGCACAGGGCATCCGCGTTTCGGTCGAAGATGGCGGGCATGTGGCGCTGGAAGGCCATGTGCATGACTGGCGCCAGCGCGAAGCGGCAAGACAGGCCGCCTGGTCGGCCCCCGGTGTCACCCGGGTGGACGATCATCTGCTTGTGTCCTGAACAGGATTGGGCGTAGCGGTAAGGCTGCTCCGCCTGCCAGGGAGGCGATATGAAGAAGCTTGGTCACGCCATCGTCCTGCTTGCCTGTCTTTCCGGCGCTGCCGTCGCCGCGGTGCCGCAGATGCCGCGCAGCATTGCGCCTTCCCAACCGGACAGTGATCCGGCGCAGCTGAGCAATCTGTTCGTGGCGTCCTGTCTGGTGGACATGGCCGCGGGGCGCACGACCCTGGCGGAACAGGAATGCACCAGGGCCATTGCGCTCAACCCCAAGTCCAGCGTGGCCTACAAGCTTCGCGGTTACGGCTATCTGATCGACCGTCACTTTGCCCTGGCGCAAGCCGATTTCGAGGTTGCGTTGAAGATGGCCCCCGATGACGCGGAAAACCGCGCCGGCCTGGGCCAGAGCTTTAACGGCCTGCATGAATATGAAAAAGCGGTGGTCCAGTTCACCCGCGCGGTGAAGCTGGAGCCGATGGTGGCCGCCTACCATGTCGGTCTGTGCTGGACGCAGGCCGGTACGGGGCGTCATCTCGATCACGCCCTGGCCGAATGCAATCGCGGACTGAAGCTGGCGCCGGGCACCGCCGGACCTTTCAGCAGCCGTGGCCTAGTTTACATGCGCATGGGCCGTTATCGCGATGCGGTTGCGGATTACAATGCGTCGCTGGCGATACGGGACGCCCAGCCTTCCGCGAGGTTTGGCCGGGGGCTTGCGCATCTGCGGCTGGGTGAGAGAGTTCAAGGCACATCCGACATCGTGGAGGCCCGCAGGGCCGATTCCGAAATCGACATGCTGTATGTGAACCTTGGTCTCCTGCCCAGGTCCTGCGCCGATCTGGCGAAAGCCTGTCCGCCCGGATTTCCCATACCCGCCAGGAAAGAGCCGCAGGCCTATCCTTGGCTCATGGTGTCCCTGCAT
>CANGRN010000199.1 GCA_947455695.1 Alphaproteobacteria bacterium | reverse complement strand
ATGCCTCGGTGCGCCTGGATATCCGCCGCATCGGCGCCATCAAGGACCGCGACGAAGTGATCGGCAATCAGACCCGCGTGAAGGTGGTCAAGAACAAGGTGGCCCCGCCCTTCAAGCAGGTCGAGTTCGACATCATGTATGGCGTGGGCATTTCCAAGGTCGGCGAGCTGGTCGATCTGGGCGTCAAGGCCGGCATCGTGGAGAAATCGGGCTCCTGGTACTCGTATGACGGTGCGCGCATCGGCCAGGGCCGGGAATCGGCCAAGACCTTCCTGACCGAGAACCGCGACATCGCCGACAAGATCGAAAACGCCATCCGCGCCAATGCCGGCCAGATCGGCCAGAACCTGGTTCTGGACGCCTCGGAAAAGGCGGAGCCGGAAGAAGAATAGGGCCTTTATTTTTGGGGCTCTGGCTCACGCCAACGCCCCGAAGGCCTGACCATAAGCTGATACGCCCCTTGCCATGGGGGCCTTCAGCTCCTCGGCAAAGGGCGCCCGTGTGAATGCGGGCGCCCTTTGTTTTTAGCGGCCGGCTAGGCGGCCTAGCGCCAGCGTAATGGCCGCGCGTAGTGCCGCCGCGATAGCGGATGGCTCAGCCCTTCAAAAAGGCATGGCGGGCCCCAAAAACCCAAGGGTGACAAGGTTTTTTGGAGCCGTTACAACCTAGGCCCATGAAAAGCCTCTCCGACGTCCGTACCGGATTCCTGGATTTCTTCGCCCAGCGCGGCCACACCATTGTGCCGTCCTCGCCGCTGGTGCCGCGCAACGACCCCACCCTGCTGTTCACCAATGCGGGCATGGTCCAGTTCAAGAACCTGTTCACCGGCGCCGAAAAGCGCCCCTACAGCCGTGCCACCACGGTGCAGAAATGCGTGCGCGCCGGCGGCAAGCACAACGATCTGGACAATGTCGGCTACACCGCCCGGCATCACACCTTCTTCGAGATGCTGGGGAACTTCTCCTTCGGGGATTATTTCAAGGAAGACGCGATCACCTTCGCCTGGGATTTCATCACCAAGGTCGTGGGGCTGCCCAAGGACAAGCTGCTGATCACGGTCTATCCCACCGACGATGAGGCGCGTCAGCTCTGGAAGAAGATCGCCGGCTTCAGCGATGACAGGATCATCGGCCACGAAAGCAACCTCTGGGCCATGGGTCCCACCGGCCCGTGCGGCTTCTGCTCGGAAATCTTCTACGACCAGGGCCCGTCCGTCGCGGGCGGCCCGCCCGGCAGCGCGGAAGAAGACGGCGACCGCTACCTGGAATTCTGGAACCTTGTGTTCATGCAGTTCGAGCAGGTGGACGAAAACACCCGCCTCGATTTGCCCAAGCCTTCCATCGACACCGGCATGGGGCTGGAACGCATAGCCGCCATCCTGCAGGGCGTTACCAACAATTACGATGTGGACCTGTTCCGCCACCTGATCGCGGCCTCGGAATCGGCCAGCGGCGTCGCCAGCACCGGCGAGGCCACCTTCAGCCACCGCATCATTTCCGATCACCTGCGCGCCACCTCCTTCCTGATCGCCGATGGCGTGCTGCCCTCGAACGAAGGCCGCGGCTATGTGCTGCGCCGGATCATGCGCCGCGCCATGCGCCACGCGCATCTGCTGGGCACCAAGGATCCTTTGATGCACCGGCTGGTGCCGGCGCTGGTGGGCGAGATGGGCTCGGCATACCCCGAACTCAAGCGCAGCGAAGCCATGATCGCCGAGACCTTGAAGCTGGAAGAAATCCGCTTCCGCGAGACCCTGGCGCGCGGCCTCAAGCTCCTGGACGAAGCCAGCACCGGTCTCAAGAAGGGCGACCAGCTCAAGGGCGATGTCGCCTTCAAGCTCTATGACACCTACGGCTTCCCGCTGGACCTGACCGAGGAATCCCTGCGCGCCCGCGGCGTCACCGTGGACACCGACGGCTTTGCGGCCTCGATGCAAAAGCAGAAGCAGGAAGCCCGCGCTTCCTGGACCGGCAATGCCGACGCCGCCAGCGAGGCCAAGTGGTTTTCGGTCCTGGACGAAGTCGGCCGTACCGAATTCCTGGGCTATGACACCGAAGAAGCCGAAGGCGTGGTGCTGGCCATCTTCAAGGATGGCGGCCGGGTGATGGCGGCCAATGCCGGCGAAGCGGTGGAGATCGTCACCAACCAGACACCCTTCTATGGCGAATCCGGCGGCCAGGCCGGCGATACCGGTCACATGAACTCGGCCAAGGCCAAAGGCCAGGTCACCGACACCCAGAAGAAGCTGGGCGCCCTGCATGTCCACAGCGTGCGCATCACCGAAGGCAGCTTCGCGCCCGGCGATGCGGTGGACCTGAAAGTGGATACCGAGCGGCGGCGCGCCACCCGCGCCAATCACAGCGCCACCCATCTGCTGCACGCCGCGCTCAAGCGCGTGCTGGGCAACCATGTCAGCCAGAAGGGCTCGCTGGTGAATGCCGAGCGGCTGCGCTTTGACTTCTCGCACCAGAAGCCGGTCTCGCCCGAGGAACTGGAAAAGATCGAGGCACAGGTCAATGCCGTGATCCGCCAGAACTCCGACACCACCACGCGTTTGATGGCCACCGACCAGGCGATCAAGGCGGGGGCCGAAGCCCTGTTCGGGGAAAAATACGGCGATGAAGTGCGCGTGCTGTCGATGGGTGCGGACCCGGACGGCGACAAATCCTATTCGGTCGAACTGTGCGGCGGAACCCATGTCCATCGCCTGGGCGATATCGGCCTGTTCACCATCCTGGCGGAAAGCGCCGTGGCCGCCGGCGTGCGCCGCATCGAGGCGCTGACAAGCGAACATGCTCGCCGCTATCTGTCGGGCCAGGCGGAGATCGCCCGCGAGGCGGCATCGGCCATCAAGGCGCCGATCGGCGAATTGTCATCCCGCGTGGCGCAGTTGTCCGAAGAACGCCGCAAGCTGGAACGCGAACTGGCGGAAGCCAAGAAGCAGCTGGCGCTGGCGGGACCTGCGCAATCGGGCGGCGACACCGACGAAACCATCGCGGGCCTCAAGGCCGTGCTGAAACTGGTGGACGGCGTTTCGCCCAAGGACCTCAAGAGCCTGGCCGACGGCGCCAAGTCCCAGGTCGGCAGCGGCGTGGTGGCCTTTGTCACCGCCGCGGACGGCAAGGTTTCCATCGTGGCCGGCGTCACCGACGACCTGACCGCGCGTATCAGCGCGGTGGATCTGGTGCGGGTGGCGGCGGAAGCCCTGGGCGGCAAGGGCGGCGGCGGGCGTCCCGACATGGCCCAGGCGGGCGGTCCGGATAACGGTAATCCGCAAGCCGCACTGGACGCCATTCGCAAGAAACTGGGCGAACTAACCCCGGCCTGAACAGGAGAACATCATGACGGTTTCGATGTTTGCGGCGATGATGGTCCTGACTGTCCTTTGCGCGCGCATGGCGCAGCAGATGGCGGCCTATCAGAACCGCCCGACCCGTTTCTGGCTCTGGCTTGGTGCGCTGAGCGGCCCGGTGGCGCCGATGCTGCTGGCCGTTTTGCCCCGCAAGATCAGGCGATAATATCGGGCAACAGCCCGTTGTTGATCTCGGTGATTTCGTCCTTCAGCTGAAGCTTGCGCTTCTTCAGCCGCGCCAGCGCCATCAGGTCGGGATTACCCGCCCGCACCATGGCCTCGATGGCGGAATCCAGGTCGCGATGTTCCTGGGTCAGCTGGGTCAGCTTGGCGCGCGCGGCGACTTCGTTGGGACCAACAACTCCGGTCATTGCTTCTTCTTCCTGCGGCCCTTGGCCAATTCCTCGCCCCAGCGCTTCACGTCGGGCCAGTCATAGTCGAACAAATCCAGACAACGCCCCACCATCTGGTCCACCAGGTCGGTCAGCGTCTTGGGCTCGGCGTAAAAGGCGGGGACCGGCGGCAGGATGATGGCGCCCATTTCCGCCAGTGCCGTCATGCTGCGCAGGTGCCCCAGGTGCAGCGGTGTCTCGCGCACCATCAGCACCAGCGGGCGGCGCTCCTTCAGCATCACATCGGCGGCGCGCGTCAGAAGGCTGGTGGTGACGCCGGTGGCGATCTCGCTCATCGTCCGTACACTGCACGGCGCCACGCTCATGCCCTTGGTCTTGAAGCTGCCGCTGGCGATGGGCGCGGCGATGTCCGCAATCGCATAGCTGTAATCCGCCTTGGCGGCGACCTGACGGGGCGACAACTTTGTTTCGTAGCCGATGGTCATTTCCGCGGGCTTGGTCATAACCAGATGCGATTCTATCCCCAACTCGCTGCAGGCTTCCAGCAGGCGGATGCCATAGGCAACGCCCGACGCCCCCGACAGGCCGATAACCAGCCGTTCCGCTTTGTCTTTTTGGTTCCCGTTCCGTGTCATGGGCCACCC
>CANGRN010000198.1 GCA_947455695.1 Alphaproteobacteria bacterium | reverse complement strand
GCCGAAACCAATTTCCGGCGTCAGTTCGCCCGTCAGCCGCGTGGTGCGCGTGGCGACGCGCACCCCGCCCATCGCCTCGTAGAAGAAGCAGGCATTGTTGCGCGAATGCGCCCAGATCAGGCAGGAGCGCAGCTTGCGTTCCTTGAAGGCATCGAAGGCGCCGCCCAGAAGCGCGCGCCCGGTGCCGCGCCCGATAAAAGAAGGGTCGACATACAGCGTGTAGATTTCGCCTTCAAAGCCGGCGCCGCCGTCGCGCGCCGCGCCCAGGCTGCAAAGGCCGATCGGGCCGTAATGCGCGTCTTCGGCAACCAGCACGGTGCCGCCGCCCTTGATGGTGGCCTGCCAGCGCGCGGTATGGCTCTTGCGCGACATGGCGGCGAGCAAGGCGTGGGAAATCACGCCTGCGTAAGTGTCCTGCCAGGATTCGATGTAGATGCGCGCGAGGTCTGCGGCATCATCAGGCCGCGCAGTGCGAACACTCAGCGCGAGGTCGTTCATGGCGATCAGCGTGAGGCAAGAAATACCGCGCTGCAAGAGTCATTTCGCCGCAAAGCGAAAAAATTATGACTTGATGTTTCAACGAAGCAGGGCGCTAACCGAGCAGTGGCTTGTCCTGAACACGCGCCAGAAACTTGGCGATTTGCTCCCCGCCCTGTCCGTAATGCTTGGCGGTGCTCCAGTCGGCAATCTGCCCAAAATGGGCCGCAATATCGTCGGCGCTGGCGTTGCGGCCGAGATTTATGCCGTCCGTCTCCATGATCTGGGCGGCGGCAAAGGCGCCTGCGGCGGCGGTGAGAATCATGCCGGTGGGTGCCTCTTCCGACGCCAGATAGACGACGGCGGGCGAAACAAATTCCGGTTTCAGCATTTCCAGCACCGCGGGCGGCATCAAGGCTTCGGTCATGCGGGTGGCGGCCACCGGGCAGACGGCATTGACCTTGATGTTGTCCTTGGCGCCTTCCAGCTTCAGCGAATTCATGAATCCCACCAGCGATAGCTTGGCGGCGCCGTAATTGGTCTGGCCGAAATTGCCGTACAGGCCGGTGGAGGAGGTGGTGACCACGATGCGGCCATAGCCTTGCGCCTTCATGATCTCCCACACCGCCTTGCACGGCTTGACCGTGCCCAGAAGATGCACGTCCATCACGGCGGTGAAATCCTTCAGCTCCATCTTGCCGAAGCTCTTGTCGCGCAGGATGCCGGCATTGGCGATCAGCACATCGATGCGGCCCCATTTGTCCATGGTCTGCTTGACCAGATGCGCCACGCCGGCGTCGTCGCTGACCGAGGCGCCATTGGCGATGGCCTCGCCGCCGGCGGCGACGATCTCGGCCACCACTTTCTCGGCCGCCGCGGAATTGCCGCCGCTGCCATCCAGCGCGCCGCCCAGGTCGTTGATCACGACTTTCGCGCCCAGTTTGGCCAGCGCCAGGGCGTGCGCACGGCCCAGTCCCCCGCCGGCGCCGGTGATGATGACGACCCTGTCCTTGAAGGAAATGGCCATGGCAATACTCCCGGTTCTGCTTATTTAATGGTCGCTCCGGCTTTCGCCGACGCAGCGTGAACGCTCAGGATGGCGTTGGGATGCTTTGCGGGTCAAGGCGGCGGCCGAAGCGTTCGCGCAGACGCGCCGCGGCCGGCAGTTCGATGAATTCCGCCAGCAAGCCGCCCCACAGCACGCAGGTGATGACCAGCGCCAAAGGCTCCAGCCACCAGATCAGGCTGGAAAAGGGCATGCCCAGCACGATTGTCTCCGGCGCCGGATAGACGCGCTGTTCCAGGAAGCGGATGCCCAGCAGCCAGGCGGTCTGCCCCAGATAGATGGCATAGGACCATTCGCCCAGCCGCTGGGGCAGGCGGGTCTGCAGGGCCCGCGCCACCAGGCCGCGGTCAAAGGCCAGGGCGAAGACCAGCGCCATCAGCGGCAGCACGGTGAAGATGTCCATGCTGGTGTGCGACCAGCCGGTGTTCATCACGATGTAGCCGAGCAGGCCCAGCAGGAGCAGTTGCAGGATCGAATGTCCCCATTCGGGCAGCCGGTCGCGCGGCTTGATGCGGCGGAACAGCACCGCCATGCCCACGCCGATGGAAAAATCCGACAAGCCGCGCAGCACCCCATTGTGGAACGTGATGTCCAGGCCATGCCGGGATGTCAGCAGCAGCGCGATCAGGCCCCCGAGCCCGGCGCCGATCAGGGCGAAGCCGCGCCACAGCTTTCCTTCTGCCAGCCAGAGCAGTGCGGGAAACAGCAGGCACAGCGCGAATTCCACGCTCACGAACCAGGACACGCCGTTCCAGGTCAGGGTGCGCATGGTGTTCCAGGCATGGACCAGCGCCAGGCTGAGAAAGAAGCCTTCGGGGCTGACATTCTGGTGATACTTGGCATCGAAGATCGAATAGTAGCCGCCATGCGCGGCCAGCGCCCGCAAGCCGACCACCATCGCCAGCAGCAGCAGCAGCATGAACAGGTGCAGGGGATACAGCCGGATCAGCCGCGCCCGCAGGAACGACACATAGCCCGAGCGCCGCAGCAGGTCATTCAGGCGCGGCCAATAGGCATGGGTGAGGATGAAACCGGACAGGACGAAGAAGAACTCCACCCACAGATAACCGCGGGTGGCGAGGAAATCGAGCGGCCGCCAGCCGGAGTAATGATGGCCTTCGCTGAAGTGGAACATCACCACCACCAGCGGCGGAAAGGCGCGTGCGCCCGCCAATGCTGCGATCTTTCCCGAACTGGCCGTTTTCGCGGTCACGTTTGCCATCCCCGATTGTGACAGTATCCCCGGCGCGCGCGCCTGTCATGGGCGCTGCGGCTTCACCCACGGCCAAAATCGTGTAGCGTGAAGCCGGGACTTTGGCGGGGGCCTGTTTGTTGCCGCATCTGCAATCGGCGCTCGGTATCTGCGCCATCATCGCGCTGGCCTGGGCCCTGTCGGAGGACCGGCGCGGCTTCAACTGGCGCATCGTGATCGGCACCCTGTTGCTGCAGGCGGTGGTGGCGCTGCTGCTGCTCAAGCTGCCCATGCTGCGGGACGGGCTGTTCCGGCTGAACGGCGTGGTCACCGCCTTGTCCACCGCCACGGGTGCGGGCACCAGCTTCATCTTTGGCTATCTGGGCGGGGGACCTGCGCCCTTCGCCGTCACCAATCCCGGCAACATGATCAACCTGGCCTTTGGTATCCTGCCGCTGGTGATGGTGATCAGCGCCCTGTCCGCCATCCTGTGGCACTGGCGCGTCCTGCCCGCCATCGTACACGGCCTGGCGGTGGTGCTGAAGCGCAGCCTGGGGCTGGGCGGCGCGGTGGGGCTGGGTGCGGCCGCGACCGTCTTCCTGGGCAATATCGAAGGCCAGCTGGTGATCCGTCCCTATCTGGCGCGGCTCGCGCGCACCGAGCTTTTCATCCTGATGACGGTGGGCCTGTCGGTGATCGCCGGCACGGTGTTCGTGCTCTATGCCACCATCCTCAAGGACGTGCTGCCCGGCGCGCTGGGGCATCTGCTGGTGGCATCGCTGATGTCGTTGCCGGCCGGTGTGTTGATGGCGCGCATCATGGTGCCGGGCCCGGCGGAAACCGAACTCACCGAAAAGCAGGAAACGGTGCATTACCGCTCGACCATGGACGCGATGGCGCAGGGCACCGAAGACGGGCTGAAAATCTATCTGCAGATACTGGCCATGCTGATCGTGATGACGTCGCTGATGGCGCTGGCCAATGTGATTCTGGGCCATCTGCCGGCCGTGGCCGGTGCGCCCCTGACGTTGGAACGCATGCTGGGCTGGCTGTTTGCGCCCTTTGTCTGGTTGCTGGGGGTGCCGGCGGGCCAGGCTGGCGCGGCCGGCGGACTGATGGGCATCAAGATCATTCTCACCGAGCTGGTGGCGTATCTGCGGCTGGCGACCCTGCCGGCGGGAACCCTGGATGCGCGCAGCACCCAGATCATGGTCTATGCCATGTGCGGCTTCGCCAATTTCGCCAGCGTCGGCATCCTGATCGCCGGCATGAGCGCGCTGATCCCCGACCGCCGCGACGAGGTCGTGTCCCTGGCGCTGAAGGCGCTGGTGGCCGGAACCCTGGCCAGCGGGCTGTCTGGCGCCATGATCGGGTTGCTGCCCTTCTGAGGGCATCCTAGAATCGGATCATGCATGTGCGCACCTGGCCGGCCATTTTTCTTATTCTGTTGGCCGGATGCGCGCCCGACTTTGCGCCGTCGGGCGATGCGCGCGTGACACCTGTGATCGGTGACGAGATGCTGGTGGCCCGGGACGGCGCGCAGTTGCCGCTGCGCCGCTGGGAAGCGGAGGGGAAGCCGCGCGCCGTGATCGTAGGGTTGCACGGCATGAGCGACTATTCGGGC
>CANGRN010000197.1 GCA_947455695.1 Alphaproteobacteria bacterium | reverse complement strand
AGCAACGGCCATGCCGTGCAGGCGCCATTCCAGCCCGTGAATACTCAGTCTGTTGCGCTGGCAAGCGATGCGGTGGTGCGCACCGCCCTGACGGTCGAGCCGCGCGAAGGACGCTTGTGCGTGTTCATGCCGCCGCTGCCGGCAGCGAGTGATTACTTCACCTTGCTGTCGGCTGTGGAAGACGCGGCCGAAGCGCTGGACGTGGCGGTGCACATCGAAGGTTATCCGCCGCCCTTCGATCCGCGCGTCAATGTCATCAAGGTCACGCCCGATCCCGGCGTGATCGAGGTCAATATTCATCCCGCCAGGAACTGGCGCGAGCAGGTGGACATCACCAAGGCGCTGTACGAGGAAGCCACCGCCTCGCGCCTGACGGCGGAGAAATTCCAGCTCGATGGCCGCCACACCGGCACCGGCGGCGGCAATCACATCGTGGTCGGCGCGCAGACCCCACCCGACAGCCCCTTCCTGCGCCGTCCCGACATGCTGAAAAGCGTCATCGCCTATTGGCAGAACCATCCCAGCCTGTCCTATCTGTTCTCGGGCATGTTCATCGGCCCCACCAGCCAGGCGCCGCGCATCGACGAAGCCCGCAATGATTCGCTCTATGAGATGGAAATCGCCTTCAGCGAAATTCCGTCTCGTGCTGCCGCCAATATTCCGCCCTGGCTGGTGGACCGGGTGTTCCGCAACCTGCTGGCCGACTCCACCGGCAACACCCACCGCACCGAAATCTGCATCGACAAGCTTTACTCACCGGACGGCCCCACCGGCCGGTTGGGCCTGGTGGAATTCCGCGGCTTTGAAATGCCGCCGCATGCGGAGATGAGCCTGGCCCAATCGCTGCTGCTGCGCGCCCTGATCGCGCGCTTCTGGCGCGAGCCGTATCGCAGCAACCTGGCGCGCTGGGGCACCGGACTGCATGACCGGTTCATGCTGCCGCATTACGCCTGGGCGGACCTGGCTGATGTCATTGCCGACATGAACGATCACGGCTTTGCCTTCGACCTGGAATGGTACCGGCCGCACTGGGAATTCCGCTTCCCCAAGATCGGCAGGGTGCAATATGAAGGCGTGGAGCTGGAACTGCGCACCGCGCTGGAACCGTGGAACGTGCTGGCCGAGGAAGGCACGCCGGGCGGCACCGCACGCTATGTGGACTCGTCGGTCGAACGGCTGGAAGTGAAGATCAAGGGGATGACGCCCGAGCGTCACCGTGTGCTGGTCAATGGCCGTGCCATGCCGCTGCGCCAGACGGCACAGAGCGAAGCCGTGGCGGGCGTGCGCTTCAAGGCCTGGCAGCCACCGCATGGCCTGCATCCCACCATCCCGGCGCATGCGCCGCTGGTCATCGAGATCTGGGACGGCTGGCGCCATCGCTCACTGGGCGGCTGCACCTATCGCGTCGCCCATGCCGGTGGCCGGAACTCTGAAATTTTTCCCGTCAACGCCAATGAGGCAGAGGGCCGCAGGCTGGCCCGTTTCGAGCCCTTTGGCTTCACCGGCGGGGTATTCCAGGCCGCCCATGAGGAATCCAACCCGGATTTCCCCTATACTCTCGACCTGAGACGGTGAGAATAACGCACCGTGGGGAGCATGAGTCGTAAGTGTCGGAAGTCGCAGAACGCATAAGTACGCCTGCGTCCCGCTTTGACGAGTTGCGCGATGGCGACGGCCAGATCAGGCAGCACTGGCGCGCCTTTGCCCGCACCCTCACCCAATTGTCGCCCGAAGAGTATGCGCGCCGCCAGGCATCCGCCCGCGCCACGGTGCAGGACAATGGCGTCACCTATAATGTCTATGACGACCGCGCCGGCCAGGCGCGGCCCTGGCAGCTCGACATCGTGCCCTTCATCCTGTCCTCCAGCGACTGGAAGGCAATCGAAGCGGCGGTGATCCAGCGCGCTGTGCTGGCCGACATGATCCTGCGCGACGTGTATGGCCCGCAGAAGCTGATGGCGAGCGGCGTGCTGCCGCCGCACCTGGTGACGGGCCATCCGCAATTCCTGCGCCCGCTGTGCGGCTCCACGCCCGTCGGCGGCGCGCATGTCCACCTTTATTCCGCCGACCTGGCGCGCGAGCCCGACGGCTCCTGGCGCGTCATGGCCAGCCGCGCTGACGCGCCCGGCGGGCTTGGCTATGCGCTGGAGAACCGGCTGGTCGTGTCCCAGACCTTTCCCGAAAGCTTTGGCGACATGCAGGTGGCGCGGCTCGCCTCCTTCTTCAACGCCTACAAGGAAAGCATTCTGGGTCTTGGCACCTCGCGCCGCGACCGCGCCGTGCTGCTGACGCCGGGCCCCTACAACGAAGCCTATTTCGAGCATGTCTATCTGGCGCATTACCTGGGCCTGACCCTGGTGCAGGGCGACGACCTGGTCGTGCGCGACGGCGAAGTGTTCCTGAAAACCCTGACCGGACTGGAACGGGTCGCCGCCATCTTCCGCCGCGTCGACTCCGATTTCTGCGATCCGCTCGAACTGCGCGGCGACAGCGCCCTGGGCGTGCCGGGCCTGGTGGAAGCGGTGCGCTCCGGCGGCGTGGTGCTGGCCAATGCGCTGGGCGGCGGCGTCATCGAATCCCCCGCCATGGACGCCTATCTGCCCGCGATCAGCCACGCGCTGCTGGGCGAAGAGCTGAAGATTCCCGACATCGCCACCATCTGGTGCGGCACCGAGTGGGGCCGCAAGGAGGCCATCGCCCGCATGGACCAGTGCATCCTGCGTGATGCCTTCGATGCGCGGCCGCTGTTCTCGCGCAAGTCCAGCGCGCGGCTGGGCGCCGACCTGACCGGCGAAGACCGCGAACGCGTCATCGCCCGGCTGAAGCAGCGCGGCGAAACCATGGTGCTGCAGGAAATCTCGCCCCTGGGCGTGGCGCCGGTGTTCGAGCAGGGCAAGTTCGGCGCCAAGCCGGTGTCCCTGCGTGTCTTCGCGGCCTGGACCCCCACCGGCTGGATGGTGATGCCCGGCGGACTGACCCGCGTTGCCGCAGACGATACGGTGCGCGCGCTGTCCATGCAGTCGGGGGCCTCCAGCAAGGATGCCTGGGTGATCTCGCCCACGCCGGTGGACAATTTTAGCCTGCTGGCCAATGGCGGGCGGGCCCTGGAGATCAAGCGGCACGGCGAATCCGCGCCCAGCCGCGCCATGGACAATCTGTTCTGGCTGGGCCGCTATGCCGAACGCACCGAAAGCTTTGTGCGCATCCTGCGCGCGGTGACGGCGCGGGTCAGCGATGAACCGGCCGCCGCGCTGGATGTGGCGCGCAAGCTTCTGATCCCATTCAGCCAGGCCAGCGATTCGCCCATCGAGGAAATCGCCGGCGATGACGAGCTGATGGATGAGCTGCAATTGCTGGTCTACAGCCCGCGCCACTCCAGAGGGCTGCAACGGCTTTTGCGGCGAGTGGAACAGACCGCCTGGTCGGTGCGCGACCGGCTGTCGCTGGACACCTGGCGCACCATACATGCCCTGACGGTCAACGAAGACCTGCCGCCGGCGGATGCGCCGTTCGAGGCGCCGGCCGCGCGCTTCTATCTGGACGCCTTGGTGCGCCGCGCCGCCGCCTTGTCGGGCCTGTCGGCGGAAAACATGACCCGCGGCCCCAACTGGGTCTTCATGGAGCTGGGCCGCCGGCTGGAACGCGGCCAGCATCTGGCCTGGCTGGTGCGCCAGACGGTATCCATGGCGGAGGCGCGCGAGACCGAGCATATGCGCATCGTGCTGGAGATCGCCGACAGCGCCATGACCTATCGTTCGCGCTATCTCAATGTCTTCCAGCTTGTGCCCTTTGTGGACCTGCTGCTGCTGGACGAGAACAATCCGCGTTCCTGCGCCTTCCAGCTGGCGGCAATCGAAAACCACCTGCGCGAGTTGCCGCGCATCACACTTGCCCAACGCAGCGACGTGCCGCGCACTATCGCCCATGAGATGCGCAGCGCCACCACCAACGCAAATCCGGCGCGGCTGGCTTTTTGCGAAGCCGGTGCGCGGCCCGGCCTGATCGAGCTGACCGACAATATCACCTTCAGCGCGGGCGAACTGTCCGATGCCATCGCCGATGCCTATTTCCAGCACGCCACCCGCAGCCGCACCGGCTCCAGCCCTTATGTGGAGGCGTGATGGAATATTTCGTCCGCCACCGCACCACCTATCGTTACCTGCAGGATGTTTCCCATTCCTGGCATCTGGCGCATTTGCGCCCGCGCAACACGCCGCTGCAGGCGGTGCATGACAGCTCCATCACTTTGAGCCTGGAGCCGGCCAGCCGGGTGGCGCGCGACGATTATTTCCAAAATCCCACCGAACTCTTTTCCATCGACCGGCCGCATACCCACCTGGAAGTGCTGGCGGAAAGCCGGGT